>JAZNNZ010000102.1:0-1594 GCA_045580525.1 Acutalibacteraceae bacterium | reverse complement strand
ATTAAAAACCGTACTTACCTTTGTAAGTACGGTTTTTCTTTTTGTAAAAATTACTCTGCAATTGCGCGATGTCTGAAAAGAAGTGAGATACACCAAACACCGGCTAAAGCAATTACGGTATAAACTATGCGGCTTAAAAGTGCTGTGGAGCTACCAAAGGCCCACGCCACAAGGTCAAATTCAAAAAGACCTACAAGACCCCAGTTTAATGCACCGATAATTACTAATAATAAACAAATTTTATCAAACATATTTTCAACTCCTTGTCTAACTATAGGTTGCACAAAGAGTTGAAAAATATTCAAAATTAATTTCTTTTTTTAGTAATTAACTCAATAATTTGTGAATAAATGCCCGAACAATCGTCAATGAATCGGTCTTTAATATATGAAGCTTGCTGCTCGTCGGTAACTAAAAGCTTAATGCTCATAAAAGGTTCGCCACCGTCAATAGCAGAGCAAGTAATAAAGGTGCGTTCACCTTCGCGAGATATTTTAATATCGGTTTCCTTTGAATTTTTAAAACGCGAATACATTTTAAGCGCTGCCGCAAATGCACGTTCCTTAACCGTCATAGGTAAGGTTGATTTTAAGGTTTGAGCAATATCCTTACCGCTTTCGGTAATTAAATAAGTATCCTCAACCTCATCAACGGGGGTTAACTGACCGCTTTTACAAAGAGAAGCAATAGAATCGTTAACTTCGAAGAAATTTGCAATACCTTCATAGTGAAGCACGTCGGCCAAAAGTCTCCCGGGAACGGGCTTATTTATGGTGGCGTAAATATAGCAAATTAAAATACGAATTTCGGCAATGCTAAAAAGACCGCCAACTTGGGAAACACCTGCTGATACAGCGTCTTTTTCCATAATATACCTCTTTATTTAAATTAACCTAAAAATGCGTCGTGAACGGCAGTTACGGCCTTGTCAGCATATTTAGCGTCAATAAGAACAGAAATTTTAATTTCGCTTGTAGAAATCATTTGAATATTAATGCCGGCATCGCAAAGAGCTTCAAACATTTTAGAAGCAACACCGGGGTGGCTTTCCATACCTGCACCAACAACCGATACTTTAGAAACGGTTTCATCAATAATAAGGTCGTCGTAGCTCAGAATATCCTTTAATGAATCCATAGCTTCTTTTGCTTGTGCGCCCTGGTCTTTAGGAACGGTAAAGGTAATATCCTTTGTGCCTTCACGACCAACAGACTGAAGAATAATATCAACGTTAACCTTAAATTGTGCTAACTTGTTGAAGATTTTAAATGCAATGCCTGGGGTGTCTTCAAGACCTACTATTGAAATTCTTGTTACGTTATTATCCTTTGCTACGCCTTTAATTAAAGTTTTTTCCATTTTCGCTTTCTCCTTTACTATTGTACCGGGTTTGTGTTCAAGGCTTGATAAAACTTCAAGCTCTACGTTGTATTTTTTAGCCATTTCTACCGAACGGTTGTTAAGCACTTGGGCACCAAGTGTGGCAAGCTCAAGCATTTCGTCATAGGTGATTTCATCCATCTTAACAGCGTTGGGAACCTTGCGTGGGTCGGCCGAGTAAACACCGTCAACGTCGGTATAAATTTGGCAAAGG
>JAZNNZ010000101.1:0-2027 GCA_045580525.1 Acutalibacteraceae bacterium | reverse complement strand
TTCAAAGCTTTGCGCTTTAGCCTTCATAAAATCACTCCCAGATAATATTACCGCAAGAATTACAATGTGTCAAGCAATATACACAATTAACATTGTGAAAAAATGTTGATATACTATATTTAATAAGCAAAATAACGAAAGAGGTACATTATGGTTAAATTTATGGATAAAGACTTTTTGCTAAAAAGCAAAACTGCCAAAAAGCTTTATCACGGTTTTGCGGCAAAGTGTCCTATAATTGACTATCATTGTCACGTTAGTCCCGAAGAAATTTATTCTAACAAACGCTTTTCAAACATTACCGAGGTTTGGCTAAAGCACGACCACTACAAATGGCGCATTATGCGCTCTAACGGTGTGGATGAAAAATACATTACCGGCGATGCAAGTGATTTTGAAAAGTTTTTAGAATTCGCTAAAGCACTTCCCCGCTGTATCGGTAATCCGATGTATCATTGGTGCCATTTGGAACTTAAAAACTATTTTGGCTATAACGGTGTTTTAAACGAAAACACTGCAAAAGAGGTTTTTGAACTTTCTGAAAAGGTACTTGCAAAAGAAAATATGGGCGCACGCGGCATTATTGAAAAAAGCGGTGTTAACTTTATTGGTACTACAGATGATCCTGTTGATTCTTTAGAGTGGCATAAAAAATTAGCAGAAGATAAAAGTTTTAAAGTAACTGTTGCCCCTTCGTTTAGACCTGATAAAGCCTTAAACGTTGATAAAGACGGTTGGAAAGAATATATTGAAAAGCTTTCTGGTGTTTGCAACATAGAAATTAAAGATCTTGCATCTTTAAAGAAAGCATTAGAAAACCGTATTGAATATTTTTATCAAAATGGATGCAAAGCAAGTGACCACGGACTAGATAAAGCGGTATACCTTAAAAAGAGTGAAGACGAATTAAACGCCATTATGCAAAAAGGCTTTAATAAAGAGCCTGTTAGCGTATTAGAGGGCGACGCGCTTCGCACAGAGTTACTGCTATTTTGCGCAAAAGAATATTATAAACGCGGTATGGTAATGCAGATACACTATAACTGCTTACGTAACCCTAACAAAAAAATGTTAGAAAAAATTGGTGTGGATACAGGCTTTGACTGTATGGGACCAAACAGTTCTAACCCCGTAGCAGATATACTTAACGAGCTTTACTATGATAATATGCTACCAAAGACTATTCTTTATAGTTTGGACCCCGGAGATAATGAATTTTTAGACGTTTTAATCGGTGCCTTCCAAGGAACAGAAGCCCGTGGTAAGATTCAACACGGAAGCGCTTGGTGGTTTAACGATAACAAGCAAGGTATGATTGACCAGCTGACCAGTCTTGCAAACCTAAGTATTTTAGGAAATTTTGTTGGTATGTTAACCGACTCTCGCAGCTTTTTAAGCTATGCAAGACACGAATACTTTAGAAGGATTCTTTGTAATTTAGTGGGCAGTTGGATTGAAAACGGAGAATATCCTAACGATATTGATTATGCAGGTAGCTTAATACAAGATATTTGCTTTAATAATGCTTATAAATACTTTAAGTTGGAGGAAAAATAAATGAATATGAAGTTATCCTTCCGTTGGTACGGAAAAAGCGACCCCATTTCTTTAGAGTACATTTCACAAATACCGGGTATGCGTTCTATAGTTTCTGCGGTTTACGACGTAAAACCGGGTGAAGTATGGCCTGAAAGCGCACTTAAAGAAATGAAGGAAGAATGCGAAAAACACGGACTTGTTTTTGACGTGGTTGAATCTATTCCTGTTTCCGAAGACATAAAATTAGGCAGAAACAATGTTGACGAGCTTTTAGAGGTTTACTGTGAAAACATTCGTCGTTGTGCAAAATACGGTGTAAAATGCGTTACCTACAACTTTATGCCTGTTTTTGACTGGACAAGAACTCAGCTTGATTACAAAGCCCCTCACGGTTCTACAAGTTTGGTTATGTATTGGGACCAGATGAAGGGCCTTGATCCACTTAAAGATGATATTCACCTACCCGGCTGGGATGCAAGTTACACCCA
>JAZNNZ010000100.1:0-2145 GCA_045580525.1 Acutalibacteraceae bacterium | reverse complement strand
ATTATGAAGTACGCAGAAGATTATGACGGTTAGTATTGAATTTTTGTATTTTTAATGTTATAATGTCAAAAATAAGGATGGTGTAAAAATGGCAAACAAAGGTTTTAGAAGAAGTCTTATGGGCTTTAACAGAGAAGACGTTTTAAACTACATTTCTTCTGTAGATAAGAAAAACACAGCCACTGTTAAAAGCTTAAACGGAGAAATCAAAGATTTGACAGATCGCAATTTATTTCTTACTAAAGAAATTGAAGTCCTTAATGATCAACTAAAAATTTATAAAGATAAAGAAGAAGAAATTAATCGTCTTGCAGAAAGCATTGGCGCACTTTATATTATTGCAAAAAACAATGCGGAATTGATTTTAGATAACGCCGCTAAGGGCAAAGAAGAAGCAAAGGCTGAAATTGAAAAGAATCTTGAAATTTTAAACGACGCCCAAGAAAACTACATAGATATAAAGAATGAAATCATTAACATTACAAGCAGCTTTAACAATGATTTAGAAACTGCTTTAGAATCTATTAAAGAAACCGAAGCTAAAATTAAAATCAACCTAAAAGAAGCTGAAAAAGCTGAGCAGGTTTTACAAGAAGCTTTAAAATAATGGAACATAAAATTAATGTTAAGGACTTACCTTTAAATATTGCAGATTTAAAATGTGGCGATAAGGTACTTCTTAGTGGCACGGTTTATACCGCACGCGATGCTGCGCATAAAAAAATATTTAGCTTAATTAAATCCGGCAAGCCGCTACCGTTCAATATTAAAAACGCGGTTTTATATTATGCAGGACCCACAGCAACACCTAAAAATAAAATAATTGGCAGTTGTGGACCTACAACTTCTAAAAGAATGGATTTTTATGCCCCTACCCTTTACGATTTAGGTCTTTTAGCTACAATAGGCAAAGGCGAAAGAAACGAAGAAGTAAGAAATAGCATTACAAAAAATAAAGCAATTTATTTCTGCGCTATCGGTGGTGCTGGTGCATTGGCTTGCCAACATATAGTTAGCAACGAAACCATTGCCTTTGATGAACTCGGCTGTGAAGCAATTAAAAAGCTGGAATTCAAAGACTTTCCGCTAATTGTTGGTATTGACAGTTTTGGTAACGATATATTTGCAAAATAAAAAACTCTCGAAAATTCGAGAGTTTTATTTTTTTATATTACCAAGCCACCGTTTGGACTAATTACCTGACCTGTTATAAAACTTGAGCCTTCCCCTGCTAAAAAGTAAATTGCTTCGGCCACTTCCATAGGGCCACCTAGTCTTCCTAATGGTGTTTCTTCCGAAAGTTGTTCTATTGCCTCTAATGTAATCGAACGATTCATATCTGTTTCAATAACACCGGGTGCTACGCAATTAACCCTTATGCCGCTAGGGCCAAGTTCTTTTGCAAGTGCTTTTGTAAAACCAATAACACCGGCTTTTGCAGCAGAATAGTGAGTTTCCATAGATGCACCCGTTATTCCCCACATAGAAGAAACATTAATTATTGAGCCACTCTTTTTTCTAATCATACCCGGTACAACCGCTCTTGCGCAATTAAATACACCGGTTAGATTTGTTGCTATCATTTCGTGCCAGTCATTATCGGTAATATCTTGAATTTGTTTAATTTGAGCAATACCGGCATTATTAACCAATACGTCTATTCCGCCAAAAGCATACTCTACTTGTTTTATCATAGAATTAACTTCGCCAGGATACGAAACGTTTGCGCCAATACACAGGCTTTTTACGCCCATTTCTGTTAGTGTTTTTTGTAAAAGTCTTGCTTTGCGTTCAGAATTATTATAGTTAATAACAACGTTATAGCCTTTTTCTGCAAAAAGACAAGCGGTTGCTGAACCAATACCACCCGATGCCCCTGTTATTAAAACGGTTTTTGCCACAAAAAACACCTCGCTTTTCTATAATAAAAATATACCATATTAAAAATACTGTTGTCAATAAAATAAAATTATTATTGTGTTATAATATAAATAATGATATAATAGTTTTTGTTAAATTTTAAAAAGGAGTGAAACAGATATGAAAAATAACGCATATTTATCCTTTATACCGTTTTATTTAATATCCGTGATCTCTCTTATATTATTAATAATTGGTTTTTCTTCACCAATAAGCAGTTTAATT
>JAZNNZ010000099.1:0-2594 GCA_045580525.1 Acutalibacteraceae bacterium | reverse complement strand
CAATGATGGTGGGACTTCCCGAAGCAAGAATACCTTTGGCGGACGCCGTAATTTTAGTGGCAACTGCGCCAAAATCAGTAACGGGGCACGATGCAATCGCCGCCGCTATGGCTGATATTGAACGGGGTATTGGCGGCGATATACCACGTCACTTACAAAATAAGCATTATGACGGCGAGGATGCCGAAATTGTCGGTCAGCATTACAAATATCCACATTCTTATCCTGGACATTATGTAAACCAACAATATCTCCCTGATGAGATAAAACATAAAAAATATTATAATTTTGGGGACAATAAATTCGAGCAAAGCTCAAAAGAATATTGGGACAAGATTAAGAGGTGACAAAATTGAAGGAAAACACCCTGCCTAAAAAAACCACTTTGCTTTGGCAAATTAGGATTATTATTATTACTTTTATTTTAGTTGCGGCGTGCCTTTATTTTGAACCACTTTTTAGTTTTCTTAAAATTTTCGCTATTGTTATAGGAATTATTGGTATAGTTTTGGCTTTTTTATATTTGCCATTCTTTTTTAAAAGCTATAAAATTATCTTATCTAACGATGCGGTTATAGTTAAATTTGGTATTATCGTTAAAATTGAGCACATAATGCCTTATAAACGAATGATATATGCCCAAAGCTTTGAAACCCCATTGGCAAGAATTTTTGGTATAGCGGCAGTTCGTCTTAAAGCGGCCCGCAGTTATTTGCTTGTTGCCGAAATCGAAAAGGAAGCGGCACAAACAATAATTGACTTCTTGGCAGAGGGGGAATTAAATGAATAAAACCTTTCGTGCCCACCCTTTAATGATTTTTAATTTTTTAAAGCCATTTTTGTTTGTTTTGTTGATTCCGCTCATCCGTGGGCTTATTCAGTATGCCGCCAGCGGCGAATATGACAGTATTTTATATTTTGAAATAATGTTGCTTATAGGGCTTTTTGCAATTGGCTTTTTGCGTTGGTGGTGCTTTAAGCTTATTTTAAATGAAGAAAAGCACACAATTACGGTTGTAAGCGGTTTGTTTTTCAGACGCACAGCAAAAATTAACGTAGATAGGCTTTCATCGGTTCAAACCAAGCAAAATCCTTTGGAATATATACTTAGGGCAGTAACCTTTAGGCTTAATACTGAAGCCGGCAGTCTTGATAAATCTGATTACGAGTTCAAGTTAAGTGTAAAATCCGCAAAAGAGGTTTCAACCCTGCTTTACGGTAGGGGCGAACAAAAGAAGATTAGATTTTCACTTTTAAAAATTGCAGTTTTGGCCGCAACAACTTCTTCGGCGTTTACGGGTATAATTGTAGGTGTTCCGCTTATTTACAGGGCAGGTAATTTACTTGAAATTGCCATAAGCGATATGCTTTTAAACGAGCTTAATAACCTTTCACAAAAGGTTGAAACCTATTTTCCGCCTGTTGTTAATACAATTTGTATTGCGTTGCTTTTATCATATGCAGTGTCTTTCCTTTATTCGTTATTTAAGTATCTTAATTTCCAGTTAATGCTTGGTAAAGAAAAAATCGAAATGCGTTCGGGCTTATTTGTTCGCACGCGTACAGCTTTTAAAAAGGCGGCTATCAATAGTGTAAGAATTGAACAGTCTTTTTTAATGCTGTTGCTTCGACGCTTTGCAATGCGTGTAAGCGTTGGCGGTTATGGCGACAGCAGAAGCAAGTCCGAAGTGGTTATTCCGCTTGAAAAGGGACAAGAGATTAGAAAGCACTTTGCAGAATATTTACCGTTTTTTAAATGTGACACAGGTGTGTTTATAAAACCAAGACCCACAGCCATTAACCGAAGCAGATTTTTGTTTTTTCCTGGAATATATTTTATTGCCGCAAGCGTTACGGCAATTATAATAGGTAAACGCTTTGAAGATTTTACCCGTTTTGTGTTATTTTGCTTAATTGTTGTATGCGCATTAATATTTGTTCACGCTTGGTTTTGCCTTTTTGAATGCTTTAAAGGTAAAGTTGATTTTGGTGAAAATGTGTTTATTCGCAGTAGAAAAGGCTTTCGTAATTGTGAGTTATACTGTCCAAAGGAAAACGTTGGGGAAATTAAGCTTGTTCGTTTTCCCGCTGATATGTGGCACCACACCTGTCGTTTGAGGATAACTATCAGAAGCGAACGTGCTGACAGTCTTTGTGTAAGACATCTTGATTATGAATCGGTTAAAAAAACCGTAAACGAATATTTCAATATAAATGCATAAATTCACAGTATTTACCCAAACTAATAAAAATGTTTCACGTGAAACATAGGGGTGATACTGTGAATTTGTTTTTAGAATGTATAAAAGCCTTTGCAGTAGGCGGGGCGCTTTGTGTTATAGGTCAGCTTTTAATTGACTGTACACGGCTTACACCTGCAAGAATACTGGTTTCTTACGTTGTGTCGGGTGTTGCACTGACAGGTATCGGGTTATATGGCTCGGTTGTAGATTTTGCAGGTGCAGGCGCAACCGTGCCACTAACGGGCTTTGGTTATAGTCTTGCAAAGGGTGTTGAAAAGGCTGTTGCCGCCGATGGGCTGCTCGGTGCATTCACAGGGGGACTTTCCTCTACGGCAGGCGGCATTGCGGCGG
>JAZNNZ010000098.1:0-4172 GCA_045580525.1 Acutalibacteraceae bacterium | reverse complement strand
CTTTCTGCGTTACATACGTCACAAAGTGTGTCACAGTTATTTGTATAGGTGTGGTCTGCTGTAACTTCTCTTACGTTACCACAATCGTTACATTCTGCATCACAGTCACCTGAATAGGTGTGTGGAGCAACTCTTTCAGCTTCACATATATCACAAATTGTATCGCAGTTATTTGTATAGGTGTGGTCTGCTGTAACTTCTCTTACGTTACCGCAATCGTTACATTCTGCATCACAGTCACCTGAATAGGTGTGTGGAGCAACTCTTTCAGCATCACATATATCACAAAGCGCGTCACAGTTATTTGTATAGGTGTGGTCTGCTGTAACTTCTCTTACATTACCGCAATCGTTACATTCTGCATCACAGTCGCCGGAATAGGTGTGTTCGCAACCCTCTTCTTCGGCTACTACATAAGTAATAGAGTCAATACAAGCGCGTTTGCCGCTTGTGGTGGTTGCAACAGTTATGTTCTTTGTGGTTGTGGTATCTATAGTAATAAGGTCATATTCGCCATCGTTGGAGTTTTTAGTTAAGGTATATTCTGTGCCATTAACATCTAACACGCTGCCATAATCCTTATATTTTGCAGCCTTTATAACAACGCTTACTACATCGGTGGGTACTGTAAAGGTAAAGCTGCCAATATTTTTGCTGCTACCTAATTTTAATACTGAATTACCTTTAGCATCAAAGGCATCTTTATAAAATTGTGTGCCACCCGAAATATCTAAGGTGTAGCCACCCGAGGTAAAACTTGCTGTTGTGGTGCTTGTGCCATCAACGTGAGCAGCATTACCGTTTGCGCCAAATTCAAACACAATACCATCGGTATCGGCAGGTGGGGTAATTGGTGGGTTTTCAGGGGTTTCGGTACCGCCTTCATTGCCGCCGGTTTCTCCACCACTTGAACCGCCTTCACCTGCGGTTAAAGAAAGTAGTTTTGCATTATTTAACTGTGCAACATTATTATAGAAGCTAACAGAAGATTGAACCTTAATGGTATCGCCAACAACCGGCTTGTTTGTAAGTGCATCATATCTGTTGGCGCCGGTTGAATCATATAAACCGTAGATTAACAGTTTTTCGTTAGTAGAACTATCTTGAATATAGAAATTACCGTAGGTTTCCCAGGTATCTAAATAGGTTTCAACTATTTCACCCGTTACAATTACATCGTATCTTGGGGTTGTTTCCATAGCCAAAACTTCAGCAACAGTTTTTTCTTGTGGGGTAGTGGGCTCGTTTTCAGAGCCTTCTGCCGGAACAATGTTGGTTATCCAGGCGTTTTTCATTTGTGGACCGTTATAGTTACCAACAACACCGTAAAGTGTCACGGTGTCCCCCGCATATGGCTTTGTTATAAGACCATCGTAACGTGTGGTGCCATCCGAGCCATAGGTACCATATACGTATATGCTATCGCCATTATCGTCAACAATTGTCATATTACCGTAAGTAGCATTTGCAATTGATTGAATTTTACCTGTTACGTAATATTTATTGGTTGTTATAGTATCGTGTGTCATAGAGGTGCCAAGAGCTACTGCTTCTGCAATGGTTAAGGTGCTATCGGCTTCGGGTTCTTCTACAGGTGTATCAGTAGTGCCGCCACCGGTTTCTCCACCGGTTGAGCCACCGGTACCTGTGCCCTGTCCTAAAGAAGGAGAAGAATAGCCTTCCGGTACGCTTTGACCAAACAACTTAAAACCAAGCTCGGGGTAATCAACGTAAACATTTCTTACACCTGTAATAGACTGAACTGCATCGTTACGTCCCATTTCCCAAGTATCAACCGGGTCTTCGGTCATCCATTCAATTAAAACGCTTAGGCTTTCCATAACGCCGCTTGAGCCCCACATGTTACTTGTGTTGCCCCAACGGGTGTAAACATAAAGACAAATTCTTGCAACGTCACCACGTAGGTCGTATTCTCCACCTGATGCACTATTAGGATTATAATAGCCGCTGCTTTTACCGTATGCGGTATTACTGCGAGAACTGTTTTCGCTAACTGCTGTTGGACGAAGCATCATAATATCGTTTTCATCGTTGCCATTAAGACCTTTACTATTTGGCCAGGTGTGTTCACGATTCCAGGTGCTGCCGCTATCCCAGGTGCTATTTAAACTTTTGCCTGAATAGAAAGAAGAAATGGTGCTTGTGTTACCGTTTAGACAGTCGGTATATTTATATAGGTCTCTGGTTTCATTATAGCTTGTTTGGTGGTTATGCTTACTTGTCATCATGCTTTTTAGCTCGCTGTAAAGTGAGCTGTTTGGGGCATTGCTTTGGCTTGTGCCGCCCGAATAAGAAGATAAGGTTGCATAGCTATAGCTACCTGTGTAGTAGTTATTGGCATAGCTTGTAAGGCTTGTGCATATAACACCGCGTTGTCCCCAGTTGGCAACGTAAGATGCCGCAGAAGACGGTATTATAACTACCGATAAAACAATGCAAAGGGTAATAATTACTGATAAACCGCGTTTTAAAATTGTTTTCATAATGACTCCTTATGTTTGTTTATAGTATTTTTTCAAGCTGTTTTGCCAAAACAGCAATTTCTTCGATGTTGCCATTTACGGTAACATCAGCATATTTTTTATATAAAGGCAGACGCTCGTTATACATTTCTTTTAACGTGCCGCCGTTTTTTATTATTACGCCTCTACGCGAAAAATCTCCAAGACGGTTAACCAGTGTTTCATAGCTAATATCTAAAAAGACTATTTTGCCAATTCTTTTGTAATGCTCCATGGCTTTAGCGCTATATACTGCGCTGCCACCCGTTGCAATGACCGTGTTTTTAAGCTTTAAACAAAGATTAATTTCTTCTTCAAGCTTTAAAAACTCTTCTTTGCCTTGCTTATCAATTATTTCATACAGTTTTTTGCCTGTTTTTTCTTGAATAACAATATCTGTATCAACAAAAGAAAGGCCAAGCATTTTTGCAAGTAGTACGCCAAGTGTGCTTTTTCCACACCCCGGCATACCAATAAGTATTACATTATTCATATTAATCTAAATCTTTAATGTGATAACGCAGTGTCATAAGACTGTCTGACAAATGCACGTTTTTAACCGCAACGCCGCTATGATTTACTGCGATATCGTAATGTGTAAAATTCCAAAATCCTTTAATACCAAATGAAATAAGCTCTTCAACAACAGCCTTTGCTTCTTCTTTGGGAATGCACAAAATTGCGGTGGTTGGCTTATTATCGCGGCAGAAGTTTTCAAGTCCTTTGATATGACGCACGGGAACGTCGTTAATAATAAGACCTGCCGCCGATTCCTTTTTATCGAAAACTCCTATAAGCTTAAAACCGTATTTTTCAAACTTAACGTGTGAGCCAATGGCGCGTCCTAAATTACCCGCACCTATTAAAATGGCCTTTTCGCATTTATCAATACCAAGTATTTCTGCAATGGAATCTTTAAGCTCTACCACGCTATACCCGTAGCCCTGCTGACCAAACCCGCCAAAGCAGTTAAGGTCTTGTCTTATCTGACTGGCTGTAAGGCCCATTCTTTTTGCAAGTTCTGCCGAAGAAATGCGGCTTTTGCCTTCTTTAAGCAGTTCTTCTAAAAAGCGGTAATAACGGGGCAGCCTTTTAATAACCAATGGGGAAATTCCCGATGAATACGCCATGCTTTCACCTCTTAAAATAAATTATAAAATTTGTTCTAATGTTTTTCTGATTTCTGCAATAAATTCTTCTGTGCCCACTGCCTTTTTGTTAGTAGCTTTAGAAAGTCTTTCAAGGTCGCCTGTCATAATACCGTTTTCTATTGTGGTAATGGTGGCTTCTTCTAATTTTTTTGCAAAGTTAGATAGCTCTTTGTTGCCATCTAATTCTCCACGCTTATTTAGTGCTCCTGTCCAGGCAAAAATTGTAGCTACAGAGTTTGTAGATGTGGGTATGCCCTTTAAATGCTTATAATAGTGTGCGGTTACTGTTCCGTGAGCGGCTTCATATTCATAAACACCGTCAGGAGAAACCAACACGCTGCTCATCATACCAAGAGAACCAAAAGCGGTGGCAATCATATCACTCATAACGTCACCGTCATAGTTTTTACAAGCCCAGATAAAGCCAAGTCGGATCGTAGCCATGTCGTTCTGTGAGCCAAGGAGTTGTGTGATGAAATTGTCTTCCTAAGACCGCTTG
>JAZNNZ010000097.1:0-2929 GCA_045580525.1 Acutalibacteraceae bacterium | reverse complement strand
CGCTTGGCCTCCGACTTGTATCTCCGTCAGAAGCGCAAATAATGTCAGGATAGTACTTTCTGTCATGCTTTGCAAGTCTGAAGGATGTGCTTTCTGCAGGTGTAGCTTCAAGATTATATAGATCTCCATACATTTCCTGATAGTCAGAAAGTCATTCTCTCATATGATTTAACACAGCTTTAGAAAACTCTTGTGTTTCTTTGTGTGTCATATCTTTTTTAATCCACTTAGCGTTTAAACCGGCTTCGTTCATACCAACAAGACCAATTGTACTAAAGTGGTTATTAAAGGTGCCTAAATATCTCTTTGTATAAGGATATAGTCCTTCGTCAAGTAGCTTTGTAATAATTGTACGTTTAACCTTTAAGCTTCTAGCAGAAATGTCAAGTAAATGGTCTAATCTCTTATAAAAATCGGCTTCATCTTCAGCTAAATAAGCAATTCTTGGCATATTAATTGTAACAACACCAACAGAACCGGTGCTTTCACCACTACCAAAGAAACCGCCCGATTTTTTACGTAATTCTCTAAGATCTAAACGTAGTCTGCAGCACATTGAACGAACATCACTGGGTTCCATATCGCTGTTAACGTAGTTAGAGAAATAAGGAGTACCGTATTTAGAGGTCATTTCAAATAATAACTTGTTATTTTCGGTTTCGGACCAGTCAAAATCGCGTGTAATAGAATATGTAGGAATTGGATATTGGAAACCACGACCATTAGCGTCGCCTTCAATCATAATTTCAATAAAGGCACGGTTAATCATATCCATTTCTTTTTTACAGTCTTTATACTTAAAGTCCATTTCTTTGCCGCCAACAATAGCGTTTTGTTCAGCTAAGTCAGCAGGAACTGTCCAGTCTAAAGTTATGTTGGTAAACGGAGATTGTGTACCCCAACGAGATGGAGTGTTAACACCGTAAACAAAGCTTTGAATACATTGCTTAACTTCTTTATATGTTAGGTTGTCTGCTCTTACAAATGGTGCTAAATAAGTATCGAAGGATGAGAAGGCCTGTGCGCCTGCCCATTCGTTTTGCATAATACCCAAAAAGTTTACCATCTGGTTACATAAAGTAGAAAGGTGACTTGCCGGTGCAGAAGTAATTTTGCCGGGAACCCCGCCAAGGCCTTCTTCAATAAGTTGTTTTAAAGACCAACCTGCACAGTAACCGGTAAGCATAGAAAGGTCGTGAATATGAATGTCTGCGTTTTTATGAGCTTTTGCAATTTCATCGTCATAAATTTCGCTTAACCAGTAGTTTGCAGTAATGGCGCCGGAGTTAGATAAAATTAAACCGCCAACAGAGTATGTAACGGTAGAATTTTCTTTAACGCGCCAGTCGGTATTTTTAACGTATTGGTCAACAACATCTTTATAATCAAGAATGGTTGATTTCATATTACGTAACTTTTCGCGTTGACGACGATATAAAATATAAGCCTTTGCAACGTCAGCGTAATTAGCTTGTGCTAAAACCGATTCAACACTGTCTTGAATATCTTCAACAGCAATAATGCCGTCTTTAATTTTTGGTTCATACTCACTTGTAACTTTAAGTGCTAAAAAATCAATAATATTATCGGTATATTGTTTTTCGCAGGCATCAAAAGCGAGTTTAATAGCACCAGAAATTTTAGCTATGTCAAACTCAATTATTTTTCCGTCTCTCTTTTTTACCTTATACATTCTACCATTCTCCATTTCTTTTTATCCCCGAAGCTCTGCGTTCGGTATATTTTTTTGTACTTCTATTAAAAGCTCTTGCATTTCGGTTTCTGAAAAAGCGCTTAAGCCTTCTTCAATTAAATCACCCGAATCCACAAAATGCTGAATAAAGTATTTATCTGCGCCCTTTAGCCAAAGCCCAATGTTATAAAAATCTTGCTTGGTATGCAGTTGTTTTACAGCAGTTGTTCTAAATTCATAAGGGGTACCGCTTTCTTTTATTATTTCAACGCTTTTTTCTATTAAAGATAAATCTATCTCTTTACCAATTAGCTTGAAATAACCTCCCTTTGAAGATTTAATATCCATAGCAACGTAGTCAAGTAAACCTTTATCTAATAATAATTTAAGTTTGTCAGGATTACTGCCATTAGTATCAAGCTTAACTAAAAAGCCAAGCTCTCTAATTTTTACAATAAAATCTTCAATATCGGGTTGTAAAAGCGGTTCGCCGCCCGTAATGCACACACCGTCAATAATACCTTTTCTACTTGATAAATAGAGAAAAATATCTTCTTCAGCACTTTTATACTCATTAGGAGTAAGTACTAAAGAAGCGTTGTGACAAAATGGACATTTAAAATTGCAACCGCCTGTAAATACCGTGCATGCTACCTTAGTAGGGTAATCAAGCAGGGTAAGCTTTTGATACCCTTGCAGGTTCATATTCTCCTCCGAAAAATCAGGCGTTTTTGATAGTATAACACAATATATTTGTGTCTGTCAATAGAAAAAACCACAATATTTTGTGGTCAAAACGCCAAAATTATGGAATATTTAGTGGTCAAAATTACTAAAAACTCTTACAAGCGGCTATTTTAAAGGCTTTTTTATTTTGTGTATTTTGACATAATACATCAAAAATTTTTTATATCACTTGAAAATTTTAGGGAGGCTAGTATAATAATATTTACGGAGGGAATTATTATGAGCAAAAAAATAAAATGCAAAAAATGTGGTGCTAGGTTTGAAAAAGGTGTAAAGCGCTGCCCAAATTGTTATGCAGATGCACCCCTTTCGGCAGAAACCATTATTTATATATGTATAGCAGTAGCATTGGCAATAGCGTTAATCGTTGGTGTCATTTGCATCTTTTTAGACGATGGTAGTGCAATAGATGAACCATCTTCAAGTGATGCACCAACTTCTTCTATAGTTTCTAAAGAAGAAAGTAGCAGTAGTATTGTTTCTACCACT
>JAZNNZ010000096.1:0-1927 GCA_045580525.1 Acutalibacteraceae bacterium | reverse complement strand
TTAGGACGTGGCACACGCTTATTTGAATACAGCCAAGACGTTATTGGCAAAGGTTTATACACAAACCACTATTTAACCACTGAACGTTGCTACTTCTATAACCCATTATTTAAGTGCGTGTCATTAGACTGCAACACAGCCTTAACTGCTGAAAAAGCAACAATTTTACAAGCAGTTAGTGCTTAATAAAAGAAAGGCAGGGCTTTAATATGGCAAGACGCAAAATTAAAGACCTTAACCCCGTTAGTATTTGTCGTGCTAACGGGGTTTATAGCCGTTTTGAAGAATACTTTAACTTATTGATGAACGCCGTAAAAGTGGTTAGCGCACAAGGCGAAACACCAATTAACTATGAAGAAGAAACCTTTTTAAAGCGTGGTTTATTTGAAAACGGCGCAATGGGTTACGACAAAATAACAAAAAGGTGGTATTACGTTTATGGCTTAGGCTTAAACGATGACGGCAACCCTACTGAATTATGCTTAGTTACCGCTAACGGCAAGACCTTTACACGTCCTGCGTACTACGATAACAAAGACGACGGGGCTTACAAAGTTGATGCCTTACCTATCAATATGTCAATGGCGCAATTGATTAAAGCAACAACCGACTTTATGATTAACTGCGAAATGGCGATGACACAAAACTTAGAAGCCTGTAAAACACCTTATATTGTCGTTTGTAAAAACGAAAACTTACGCTTATCGTTTGAAACTGCTTTACAGCAAAAACAAACAGGCCAAGCAGTCGTTGTTGTAAGTGAAGATTTAGGCGACGGCTTAAAGGCTGTTGATATTGGCGTAACATATTTAGTTGATAGGTTTGCGGAAGCACGCGACACTGAACGCGACACCTTATTAACTAAGTTAGGTATTTTGACGGCAAACACCGACAAAAAAGAACGCGTGCAAAGTGCGGAAGTTAACGCATCATTAGGACAAGCAAGCGACTATATTTACATGCTTATTGATAACTTTAACAAGCAATGCGATAGTTACGGCTTACCTTACAAAATGGTATTTAACGGAAGCATGGAAGAAATATACTTAAATGACAATGACGGCGACGGCGACATTGACGTTAACGACATTGAGAAAGGACAACAAATTAACAATGATTAACTACGATACAATTATTAGTGATTTTGACGATAAAGTAACATTGTATAATTGGCTTCGTAAAGTTGAAGAAGCCTTAAAAAATGCAAGTGCTACTAGTTTTGTTGTCAATAAAAAAGGCAATGCCACTTTGTCGTTTAGCATCATGTTTGCTGACGGCGAAACCTTAGAAAGTGGCGACATTGTTTTACAACAAGGCGAAAGCGTAGACCAAGCCCGCATTGCAAGTGGCATTTTACAATTACACCTTACAAACGGCACATGGTTAACCGCAGGCAACGTTAAACCTGTTAGCAATTTTAGCATTGATGCAAACCAACATTTAATTGTTAACTACCAAGACGGCACAAGCCAAGACTTAGGGGCTATCTTTAACGGCAATGTTAACATTGCAGGTACATTGAACGCCACAAAAATTACAGGCAACGAAATTGTAGAAACAATGACAGGTTATACTTACTCTGCTTCTACTAAAACCAATATCACTATAACGCCTGAGTTTGTTGCACCTGCTAAAACAGGAAATAAATTAACTGTTGTATGGTTTGGCACTTTAAATAGAAGCGACACCGTTGCTGATGGCTGGACTATGATAGGTGCTTTAAATGTACCTGTATCTATTGCTGAAAAACTAATTCCGCACTCTATTGTTGGTATGGCTAATTCATTAGACGATAGAGTAATTAACGCCTATAATAGTCAAACAGCAAATATTGCTTTAAACGGACATATTGTAAAAGCGGGTACAAATAGTCTTCAATTTGTCTTATTTAATGTCAATACCCTTGAATTAAACAAAGATTATGCTG
>JAZNNZ010000095.1:0-1832 GCA_045580525.1 Acutalibacteraceae bacterium | reverse complement strand
AAAATTACAAATAAAATTATAAATCTCTTCAAATTCTCACCTTCTTAATGTAGTCTATGAAGAAATTTGAGATTTATAAGCAAAAAAATAAAGCTCTTAATAAAGAGCTTTATTTTTATTTTGTCATATTTAAAAATGTTTCTTCATCGATAATCTTAATATTTAACGCATTTGCTTTATCAAGCTTACTTCCGGCTTCCTTGCCTGCTAACACGTAATCTGTTTTTTTCGAAACAGAGCTTGAAACATTGCCGCCTAAACTTTCAATTATTTTTGTTGCATCACTTCTTTTCAAAGTTGGCAATGTTCCTGTTAAAACGAACGTTAAACCTTCGAATTTATTATCAATATTTTGAGATAGGTTTGACATATTTATTCCAATATCTCTAAATTTATTTATTAATTCTCGTGTAGCATCTAGTTTTAGATAGTCGTGCAGACTTTGTGCCATTATATCTCCAAATCCTTCAATGGATTTAATATCATCAAGAGAAGAATTCAATAAATTGTCCATTGTTTTAAATTTGTTTGATAATAATTTGGCCGCCTTAATGCCTATATGTCTAATACCAAGTCCAAATATAAATTTATAAAGATCATTCGACTTGCTTTTTTCAATAGCATCAAGAAGATTTTGCGCTGATTTTGCTCCCTTACCTTCTAGCGCAGCTAAATCAAAGAAATTTAAATTGTAAAGGTCGTATGAATGTTTAATTAAATTATTTTCTAATAGTAGTTCTACAACAGCGGGTCCAAGTCCCTCTATATCCATTGCATCTCGTGAAGCAAAATGAATAATATGTCTCGCTAGCTGTGAAGGACATTCGGTATTTAAACAACGAATTGCCGCTTCACCTTCTTCTCTGACTACGTTAGCGCCACACGAAGGGCAAATACTTGGCATTTTATAATAACTATTACTTATTGATTTGTTTCCAAGAACTTCAGGTATTATTTCACCGGCTTTTCTTACGATTATTGTATCACCGATATTAATTTGCTTTTCTTTTATAAAGTCTTCGTTGTGTAGCACTGCGCGTGACACTGTTGTTCCTGCGAGTGTTATTGGTTCAAATATTGCTACAGGAGTAAGAACCCCGGTTCTACCAACGTTAACTTCAATATCTAAAAGTTTAGTTTCTTTTTCTTCTGGTGGGTATTTATACGCTACTGCCCAGCGAGGACACTTTGCGGTACTGCCTAAAATTGTACGCTGATTCAAATTATTAATTTTAATAACAGCACCATCTATATCACAGTCTAGTTCTCCCCTGTTTTCACCCAATTTTTCAATTTCGTTAATTGCTTCATCAATAGATGATACGTTTTTATAATAAGGTAAAACTGTAAAGCCTAGATTCTTTAAAAATTCAAGAGTTTCTATATGAGAATCAAACTCTTTTCCTTCAATATACTGTAGGTTAAAAACATAGCAAGAAAGATTTCTCTCTGCTGTAATTTTTGAATCTTTTTGTCTTAAAGAACCGGCAGCAGCGTTGCGCGGATTTTTAGCAGGAGTTAAGCCTTGATTCTCTTGCTTTTCAACTAATTCTAAAAAAGCATTTTTAGACATATATACTTCGCCGCGAACCTCTAAAACGCCATTATAATCGATAGATTTAGGTATATTTTTAATTGTTAAAAGATTTGCAGTTACATCTTCACCGACTTCTCCATCTCCGCGGGTGGAACCTCTAATAAACATTCCGTTTTCATACTCTAAAGATACAGATAATCCGTCGATTTTAGGTTCAAATGAAAAACTTAATGTATCGTTAATTGAATCTTTAACTCTGTCTTCAAATGAGTACAATTCTTCATATGAAAATGCA
>JAZNNZ010000094.1:0-4492 GCA_045580525.1 Acutalibacteraceae bacterium | reverse complement strand
TTATAGCCAACCTTTCTTATACATAATTCTTGCAACCGCTACGGTAAATATAACACCAACAGGAACCATAATACCAACGGTACCGGCGTTTAAAGCGGGTACAAAAATGAATAGTGCAAGCATTAAAATAACAGGAGCTATTGAAAGCTTTACATTTTTAGAAATAAATACAACTGCAAGACCGCCGAAAAGCGCGGGTAAAATCATATCAAAAGCAGGTTTTAATACGTCAGACTCTAAAATTGGTGTTAATGGCACAATACAAATAACGCCAATAATAATTATAACGGTTGTAACAATACTTGAAACTGCAATTGAAATGGTAGAAATTACTTCGCCTTCTTCGCTTGAAGCTTTAACTTCTGCGCGTTCCATAGCATCAATAGCGCATGGAAGCTTTAAGTTTGAAATATTACCTGTAATAAAAGATAGATATGTACCACCAGCGCCAAGCATTGGAACGTAGGTGAAAATTTCAATAATACCAACCGCCCAGTACATTGGAGCAGTTGCAAGTACACCCTTACCAAGCACAGCCCAGTTTGGTAGACAGTTAAAAATTACAGATACTGCAAGTGGGAATGCCATTATAATAAGGCCAACAACTATACCCCAAATGCGTCCGTCGCGGTGGACACTTTCCATATATGTTAAATTCTTTTTCATATTAGTGCCCCCCTTATGCTAACCAGCCTGAAATTGGAATAGCCATAGCCATACCGCTAACCAAGCTTAACGGTAAAGCATAGTCTTCAATCCAACGAGCTTTAAGTTTTTTTGAAATAAGGCCGCAAACTGCCATAACAAGCGCCGAAATTATCATAACGCAAACAGGAATTAAACCTGCAGTTGAACCTTTAAAAACATCGGCAACGTCGCAAAATACGTAACCTAAAAATGCGGAAATCATACCTAAAAACATGGCGTTATTAAAAATTTCGCCCCATTTTTTATCCTTCATTCCCATTTTAACCATACCGGTTTGAATTTTTTTGGTTAAAAACGGAACTAAAACCAATCCCGCAGCAATGCCGATGGTCATAACCCATAAAACGGTTACATACATATTGGCATCTGTTAAGGTTTCACTCATAGATTGGCCTGCCGCATTAAGTGCGTTACCCGCCGCTACGTTTTCATATGTAATTGAACCAATAACAGAAAGACGTAACCAAGGAAGTGCAACACCCAAAGCTTTTGAAAGCGCCACTACGCCAACTAAAATTGAAATTGCCGGAGCAATTGTGAAAACTGCTGAGGAAGAAATTGTTTTTTTGATGGTTTCGGTTTTTATACCTAGTTCTTTTGCGCGGCGAATTGCTTTAAGTAAAAAATATACACTTTGTGCAATTACTACAGCAATTATAATGCCAACTATTACAAACAGAATAGGATGATTAACATTAAACTCCACCCATAAACACCCCTTTATATTATTTTATAATATAAAAATACCACAAAAGATAACTTTTTGCAATAAAAAAAGGCCACGTTAATCGTGGCCTTTAAAAAATTAGTTTAATTTTGGTAGACTAGCCGCTGCTGCAGATTGACCAACACGACGAGATTTTTCATCGGGTATATGAAGTTCAACCTTACTTGCTAGTTCGGGGAATTCTTCGTCTAAAACTTGTTGTGCGCGAGAAAGAAGAATCTGACCGCCTTCACCGCTTGTAACACGTCCCATAATGATAACGTGCTTAATATCGTAAAATTCAGAATAGAATGCAATTGCATAACCAAAATATGCACCGATTGTATCATAAATATCGGCAGCGCGGCTATCTCCATCCTTCATTAATCCTTGAACAACCTTTAATTTTTCAGCGGGAGAAAGATTTTCATCAAGTGTAATACCTGCGGCTGGTGCTAATTTAATAACACCATCTTGTGAGAAATACTTAACACCGCAACCAATATCGCCCGACCATTCATCTTCCATAGCATCAAGTGAAAAGTCAACGGGAGCAAAAGCAAGTTCGTTTAACCAGCCTGTAATATTACCTTCGGGGTCAACATAGCCTGCGGCTTCACTTGTACCCATAGCAACACCAAGTACTGAATTATCATTTAAATCCATTGCACCCGCTAGTGCTGTAACGTCACCATCGTTAGCAACTTCAATTGGAATATTTTCACCAATTTCTTTTGCTACGTCTAAATACATATTTTTAACTTTCTTTTCAAAGTCTTCATCACTTACCTTTAGGAAAAGTGATGCTACCATTATTCTGTTATCAACGTAAACACCGGCAGAGGAAACACCAATAGCGTCAACGCGTGGCATATGAGAAGCGGCGGTTTTCATGGCTTCTAAAATGCCTTGATAATGATATTCGGGATCTGCAGTAATTTTTGGGAACCAAACTACTTCTTCACTATAAACGCTTTCGCCATCAATAACAGCAGAAACCTTTCTGTCAGAACCACCTGCATCAAAACCGATGCGGCAACCGTCTAAATGACGTCCTACGGGAGAAGCAGAAGATTTATCTTTTGGAGCGTCTGATAAAGAGCAAGAAATTACTTCAAACTTGGTTTCGTATACGCGTTCCATAAACTTAACGTCGAATTCTCTTGCGCCACCGTAAGAATATGCCTTTTTAATTCTTTCTGCTACGGTTTCGCTACCTGCGATATAGATTTTAAAGCCACCTGCAACCCAAAGCAAAGCTTTAACCATTCTTTCAACAAAGCGGAAATTTTGCTCGTCTTTGCCTGTACCGTCTTTAAAAATACGGGTTTTATAGGTGGTTGTATAACCCTTATTTCTTTCAATGGCAATTATAAGGTCTTGTCCGTCTTCTTTTGTGGCTTCACGCATTTCGCGGCAAACCAAAGAAAGCGGCTGAAACTTAGGGTCTAATTTAGCTTTTACTTTAAGATTCATACTTGATTTCTCCTTTTTTGATGGTCTTTTGTATGTTAAACTGTGCATCTGTGATAATAATATCGGCATCCTTACCAACTTCTAGCGAACCTTTTTTGTCCGCAATGCCAAGTGTTGTTGCAGGATTTAAAGACGCACCGTTAACGCATTCATTTAAGGGTATATTGGAGTTTGTATAAACGTTCCACACGCCCTTATTAAGCTGTAAAACACTACCCGCAACCGTACCGTCTTCTAATCGGCAAACAATATCGCGGTAGATAATTTTAGCGCCGCCTAACGTATACTCACCAAAGGGCAGTCCCCCCGCCGGCAGACAGTCTGTAATAAAGACTAATTTTCTTCCCTTTAAGGTATAAAGCATATCGTAAAAAGCGGGGTTAACGTGGAAGGTATCTACAATAAGCTCACAAGAAGCATCGGAATTCAACGCCGCTGTTACAACACCGGGAGCGCGGTGTGCAAGTGGTGTCATAGCGTTAAACAAGTGTGTCACGTGTTTAACACCAACCTTTGTACTGTTAAGCGCAGTTTCATAATCTGCAGAAGTGTGTCCCATAGAAACTACAACGTTTGTATTATTTGCAATTTCTTTAATAGCAGAAAACTCTTCGGTATCGGTTTCGGGCGCTAAGGTAATAACGCTGATAATATCGGCATATTCCTTAACAAAAGCCGCATCCGGCTTTAAAATATATTTAGGGTCTTGCGCACCCTTTTTGCTTTCACTTATAAACGGGCCTTCTGCATGACAGCCAAGAATTTCAGAACCGCCCCAGGTTTTACTTTCTTCTTTTAAAGAACGACAAACCTCTAATGCCTTTTTAATGACCTTCATATCTACAGTCATTGTTGTGGGACAATAGCCTGTAACACCGTTTTTAATAAGTCCGTTTGAAATGGTTCTTATGCTTTCTTCTTCGCCATCGCAAACGTCTTTACCTAAATAACCGTGAATATGCATATCAATTAGTCCCGGGGCAACGTAGCCGCCTTTTGCATCAATAATATCGGCATCATCAGGAATTTGATCTTTTTCTATAATGCCTTCAATTTTGTCAGAATATAAAAGAACTTTGTCTTCTACAACACTGTCAGGTAAAATGATTTTACCGTTAATAATTGCTTTTAACATACCACAACCTCCTAGCAAACATTTTTCTATTTTAATTTTAACAAAGCGTTATTTAAAAATCAATACAGATAAAGTGATTTTTAAAAAAATTTAACAAATGTTACGAGCTTTTAAAAGAGCTAAAACAAAAAACAGCCGAAAAAATTTTCGGCTGTTTTTTATATTATATTTATCTGGCACATTTTCATTGTTGTAATAGCGGCATCGTGGCTATCGGGCGTTACACCTGCACAACAATTTTCTACAACGTAAATTTCACTTTTAAAAAAGTTTGCCTTTAAAATAAGGGCGTTAGATACAACACAAATATCTGTACAAAGTCCTATTAAGGTTATATCAAATTCTTCTTCCCCTGCCGCTTGTTTTATAAGTAACGGAAGTTCTGTGGAACCAAAGGTTAGCTTTTCTACTTCGGTATATTTTTTACCCTCTAATGCCTTTTGTATTTTTTCATTAAGACACCAACC
>JAZNNZ010000093.1:0-2481 GCA_045580525.1 Acutalibacteraceae bacterium | reverse complement strand
TCATTTTCGGGGTGACCGTTATGTCCCTTAACCCATTCTAATGTAACGTTGTGCTGTTCAATTAAAATGAGTAGTTTTTCCCATAAATCTGCATTAAGGGCAGGTTTTTTATCAGCTTTGCGCCAACCGTTTTTACGCCAGGACTTTGCCCAGCCTTTACTAATACCGTCAGACACATATTTACTGTCGGTAACCAACGTTACTTCACATTTGCGCTTTAACGCCGAAAGTCCGACTATTGCCGCGGTTAATTCCATACGGTTATTGGTAGTGTTTTTTTCACTGCCGGAAAGCTCTTTTCTTACACCGTTGCAACTTAACACAACACCATAGCCACCAGGCCCCGGGTTACCGCTACAAGCGCCATCGGTATAAATTATAACCTTATCCATTTATAACGCTCCCTATTAAGTAAGTTGCACCAAAAATTATTGGTTGATGCAGAATATATACTATTATAGCATACTTTCCTAAAAATCTAAATGGAATTATGCATTTTTTTGAAAAAATATTTTTAAATTTTTCTATTACTCCTGTTTTACCTAAATAATAACCGCTTATATACAAAAATAGCCATGGTATAAGCGGGAAAAAGTCGGCCGAACGGAAGTTTTCTTTTAAAAAACCGAACATAAATAAATAATCGGTATTAACAGTAATAAATGAATAGTCAGGCTTTGCAATAAAAACATAGGTTAAAATAAAAACCAATGCAGAAACACAAAGACCCAAATAAGAATTTACTTTACTTAACAGCTTTTCGAACACGCCGATAAATATCATAGAAAGAGATAATAGATTAAGTATGCCAAAACGAATAAACAGTCCATAAAAATCGAACAAGACTTCACCAAAATAGGTTACAACGTTAAAGCCTAAAGCAATAACTAAAAGTATTGCGCCGCGTTTTAAATTACTGCGTGAAAAATTACAGCAAAGGCCAGAAAGCATAATAAAGCCACCCGCAAAAAGTGGCTCTACGGGTGTAAAAAAGTCAAAAAGCATTAATGCTATTTTACTGCCCTGCGGTAGCGCCATATCTACCGCTAAAAAGCCGTGATATACCACCATACAAAGCACCATAAAACCGCGAAGTTCATCTAATAAATGATATCTTGTTTTTAATACCGTCTTACGCATCCTATCACCTTACCAAGCATCTGTGGATTGTCTGCTATAATTGGCTCAAAATCTTCATTTTCGGGCATTAAAATAATTTTACCGTTATCGTTTTTTAATCTTTTAACTGTTGCTTCATCTTCAATTAGCGCTACTACTATATCGCCATTTTTAATATAGGCGTCTTTATCGGCAACAACAATATCGCCATCTAATATACCGGCATTTTTCATTGAAAGACCGGACACGCGCAAAGCAAAAACACCGTCGTTTTTGTTGGTGTCATACGGAATATAATCTTCTATTTCTTCTACCGCTAAAATTGGTTGACCTGCTGTTACCTTACCTAAAACAGGAATTTGGCTAACCTCTTTTTGACCAACAATTTTTATAGCTCTGCTATTATATTTATCTCTTAAAATATAGCCTTTTTCTTCTAGTGAAGAAAGATATGCATGAACGGTAGAAGTGGACTTAATATTAAGCTCTCTTGCAATTTCACGCACGGTTGGCGGAAGGCCTGTTGAAAGCTTTCTTTTAAGTAGTTCAAAAACATTCTTTTCTTTATTAGTTAATTCTACTGACATTGTAAAACCCCTTTAAATTATTAAACGGTTATTTTCTGCCACTACCTTTAGCTTAAGAGAATTATCTTCTGCTTCTGATTCGTTAATAATTAACGGTAGGTTGTTGTAAAAGTGCTGAAGCTTTATATGCTTTAATTCATGCTCTAGCGCCTTTTTTTGCTCATTTTCTGAAATTTCAGAATTAACAAACACACAGTATGCCCCGTCACTATCTGCAACGGTTACCCCCTTAACCTTGTTTGGCAGTTTTAAAAGTCTAACAAATACGTCGTACATTATTTCCTCTTATTTTTTTAGTGCTTCTATAATTTTAACCGCCTTATCTACGTCTTCCTTACTGGCATCTTTAGTAAGTTTGAAAAGCATTCGCATTTCTTCGCGGGTAGCAAGAACCTCTAAATATTCATTTAGTTCTTCAGTTTCTGCGCTAACCTTACCCAGCAGATAATCGGCTGATACTTTAAAATAATCTGCAATTTTTGCTAAATTATCACTTGAAATTGATTTGCTTCTGCCAGCCTTTAACTCTGAAAGTGTACTGCGGCTTATACCGGTTGACGTGCAAACAGAATTAAGCGACACATTATTTAGTTTGCAAAGCTCATCAATTTTTGAATATAGCTCTGACATACCATTCCCCTAACTTTATTTACAAAATTTTGTAAACTATATATTGACATTTACATTATACTGTAATATAATATACTTGTCAACCGAACATTTGTTTCGTTAATTATATTATATTACATAATTTTGTAAATGTCAACAGAAAGGC
>JAZNNZ010000092.1:0-9307 GCA_045580525.1 Acutalibacteraceae bacterium | reverse complement strand
CTAAGAAAAATGGCCCCACACTTGACGATGCAGTTGCCTACCTTGAAACCCTTTACAAGGATGGCGCAAAGGAAACCCCCGTTGACTATGACGTAGTAGCTAAAGTCACAGTTAACAACGTTGAATTTGCAGTTACCTGGGAAACAGATAACGATCAAATCGGCGTAAAAGAAAGCGATAAAGCAGGTTTCTATACTATCGACGTTCCCGATAAGACCGAAGCAGAAATCGCTTACAAAATCAAAGCTACAGTAAAAGAAGGTTTAAAATCCAAAACTGTAGAATTTGATCGTGTTGTTCCTATCGTTGACAACACCGAGCTTGTTGAAAAGCCAGAAGCAGACGTGGCTTACAAGTTCTATCTTGTTCAAGGAAACCTAGAACAAACTCTATATGCTACAGCTGAAACCGAAAACGACAAATACATCAAAACCACTATGGATCCCAAAGCTGGTGTTGATTTCTTTGTTGAAGAAGTAGAAGGCGGCTTTAAGTTCTATACAATGATCGGCGGTGCTAAGAAATACTTAACTGCTGACGTTAAAGAAGTTGAAGAAGGCAAATTCAGTAAGTTCGTATTCTATAGCGACAATGGTTCTGTTTGGTACTATAAGAGCGAAGTACGCGCATGGTTCACATCTATTAACGGTGGCGAATACGTAGTTGGTACTTATAACTCATATAAAACCATCAGCATTTCTGAAGCAAGCTACATTAATAAAGATAATAGCGGCAAAACACAATTCCCTCTAACCTTAATTAAGAAGGAAGTTGCTGAAGCTAAAAAACCCGGCGGCGACGTTAAGATTTACGAAACTGCTAAAGACATTATCAATGCAGCATATGCTCTAGAACCCGGCAAGTATCTATCCGGCGGTTATGATTACACCTTAACAGGTAAAATCATCAAAATTGATACTCCTTACAGCAAACAATACGGTAACGTTACCGTTACAATCGTTGTAGACGGTATGACCGATAAGCCCATTCAATTATTCCGCTTAAAAGGCGATGGCGCTGACAAACTAGAAGTTGGTAACACAGTTACCGCTAAGGGCCCAATCGTTAACTACGCATTTAAAGATGACGAAGGCAACGTAACAGGCACAAAGGTTGAAATGGAACAACCTTCTCTTCTAAAACATAATGGTACAGGCGCTGGTGCTCCTGATACAACCGTTAACGTTAAATTTGAAGCAGTTACAGCTCCTGTAGCAGGCACTGCTTACAAAATGTTTATTGCTCAAAACAACATTGGTAAATTATTATACCTAAAAGGCGCAACTCAGGATAACGCTGGTAAGTTCATCCTTGCTTCAACAAAAGCTACTGAAGGTGTAGACGTTTATGTTGAAAAGGTAACAGGCGGCTATAAGTTCTATGCAACAATTAGCGGCGCTAAGAAATACCTAAAGGCTTCTACTGAAACCACAACAGGTAGCGATGGCTCACCTAAGACCAGCAAGTTCTTAAATTGGGATACTACAGGTTCTGTATTCTATTACAAGAAGGCTGAAAATGCTTGGTTCACCAAGGTTAGCGGCACTGAATATGTAATTGGTACATACAATACATACGAAACAGCTTCTCTATCTGAAGCAACCTATATCACTCCTGATAACACCGGCAAAACTCAATTCCCAATTCAATTAGTAACAAAAGCAGCAGCTGAACAAGCTCCTGAAGTTAAACCTGACGAACCCGAAGTTACACCTACAACAGGTGGCACCGTATGGACCTATAAGAGTGATATCAAAGCTTGGACAACAACCATCGGCGAAAAGGTTTACTTCGTAGGTACTTACCAAAATGGTTCTACCGGTCAAACTTATGAAACAATTGCTCTTTCAGAAGTTGGCACATACTTAACATCTACAACTACAGGCGTTACTCAATTCCCTGTAAGATTTGTTACAAGTGGTTCTACTACAGGCGTTACTTCTCCTGTAGCTAACACTAAATACAAAGCTATGATGAACTTAGCTTCTCTAAGCAAAACAGTATATGCTTTAGGCACTGCTACAAACGATCAAAACAAATATATCTCTACAACTGAAACTGCTTCTCAAGCTGTTGATGTTTATGCAGAAGCAGCAACAGGTGGTTACAAGTTCTACATTAAAGAAGGCACAGCTAAGAAATACTTAACAGCTAAGCTTGAAGGCACCAGCAAGTATATTGCTTGGGTAGGAACTACAACTACTCCAGACACACCTTCAACTCCTTCTACACCATCTACTCCATCTACTCCTTCCACACCATCTACTCCTTCAACTCCTTCTACACCTTCAACTCCTGCAGGTGTTGTTGAAGCTCCTGTAGCTGGTACAGCTTATAAGTTTGGTATGGTTCACGGTGGCGTTAGCACAACAGACGTTTACTATATCAATGGCGAAATGGTAAGCACCTACTACTTCGGTACAACTACCGATAAGTCAGCAGGTCTTGATGTTTACTTAGAAACCACAACAGGCGGTTACTATCTATACACCACAATTGGCGGCGCTAAGAAATATATCAATATGGAAGTTAGCGGCGAACACGTTAACGGTAAATACCAAGATGCAGCTGCAACTGTTTACACATTTGATACTGCAACTAAGACCTTAATCGCTGACATCAGCGGCACAAGCTACAGATTTGGTACACGTAGCGATAAGACCTATACAACAGTAGGTCCCGTTAAAACAACTGATGATAACTACTTCCTACAACTTTATGCAACCGATTCTACCGGCGGTAACGAAGGTGGCGAAGGTGAAGGCAACGATCCTGAACAAACCTTAACACCTGCTGAAATCGTTGCAGCAGCTTATGCACTAGCATCCGGCGCTTCTATGGATGGTACTCAAACCTTAACAGGTATTATCACAAGTATTGATACTCCTTATGATACAGGCTATAACAACATCACCGTTACAATACTTGTTGAAGATTTAGGCGACAAGCTAATCAAATGCTACCGCTTAAAGAAGGGTGACGCCACAACTGAACCCGATGTTTCAGCTTTAGCAGCTGGCGACACAATTACAGTTTCCGGTACATTAAAGAACTACAATGGTACTATCGAATTTGATCAAGGTTGTACATTAGATAGCGTTAAGAAGGCTTCTGATATTCTTGCAGAGCTTTATGCATTATCTTCTGGCCAATCCTTAACCGGCAAATATGCCTTAACAGGTGTTATTACAAACGTTGGATCATTCAACCCCACATACAACAGCATTATTGTTGACATGGTTGTTAATGGCGATACCACAAAACCTGTTCAATGCTATGGTATGATCGGCGATGACGTTGCAACTTTACAAGCACTTGCAGCTGGCGATACAATCACAGTTTACGGTACATTAAAGAGATTCAATAACACCTATGAGTTTGATAAAAACTGTAAATTAGTATTAGTTGATAAAGCTCCTGTTGTTGAAGCAGGCGATACTCTTAAAACATTCAACATTGGTGAATATGGAACAGCTCAAGGCTGGGCAAATCAATCTCAACACACATCAATCGCTATTGACGAAAATATTACCGCTACTGTAACAGGTGGTTCAAACTCCGGTAAATTCTACACAGATGGTGGTCAATGGAGATTATATGAATCTGAATCTTGCACATTAACAATCGCAGCTGCAGAAGGCAAAACCATTAAATCAGTAAAAGTTACATATGTAGCTTACAAAAAAGGCACTTTAACACTAAATGGTCAAAATATTGCTTCTGATACAACTGTTGATGTTAACGCTGAAAGCATTACCTTTGGTGTAAGCAGAACAGAAGGCGATGAAAATGGTCAAGCACGTGTTACCGAAATTGAAGTTGTTTATGCTGGCGGCACAGCCGGTGAAGGCGGCGAAGGTTCTGAAGGCGGCGAAGGCGGTAATACCGGTTCTGGCGAAGGTTCCGGTTCTGAAGGTGGCAACACCGGTTCCGGTTCTGGTTCTGAAAGCACCACACCTACAACCTTAACTTTAAGCATTGCTGATTATGCAACTGCTGAAGGTTGGGCAGATAGCACAGCTTATGACGTAGTTAATGCAGATGCTAACATTACCATTACTGCTAATAAGACAACAGGTAACTATAATAATACCGGTAAATATTATGTAAGTAACAATTCTTGGAGAATCTATCAAAACGAAGCTCCTGAAATTACTGTTACTGCAGCTGCTGGTAAAACAATCACTTCTGTTAAGTTTACATACTCTAAGAAAAATAATGGTACATTAACATTAAATGGTGCTGCTGTTGCTTCTAATGAAGTTACAACCGTTAATGCTAATTCAATTACATTTAGCGTAGGTAACACAGGTACAGCAACTAATGGTAATATCCAAATTACCGCTATCGAAGTTATTTATCAATAATAACATCCTTGTTTAATAGAAAAAGAACGCTCTTTTTAGAGCGTTCTTTTTTTGTCTTTTGTTGACTAAAAGTATAAAATAATGTAAAATAATATTGTTAAAAATTAAAAGAAAGGAGATATTTTATGAAAGCCATAAACCGTATTGTATCACTTATACTTTGCCTTTGTTTAGTGCTTTCTCTTGCGGCCTGCGGAAATAAAATATCTTCTTTAAATATTACTAACGGTGAAAAGGCGTTAGTAAAAATAGGCTATACTTTACAGCTTAAGACCGATGCTCCCGAAGATATTGCAAATAGCCTTACCTGGCAAACGTCAAACGGAAATATAACGGTAGATAAAACCGGGTTTGTAACCGCAATAAATGAGGGTAACACCACGGTTATTGTATCTTACCAAGATTTTAGCGATACAATTGTAATATGGGTTGCTTCTGCCGATGATTACGAAAGGCTTTACCCCGAATTTGCCGATGACGACCGAAATGAACAAACGGGAAACGGTTCTTCGAGTGAGTTAACCCAACGCCCACATAAGGAACAAAATGAAAATAACGGGCAGGATGATGACAGGGAAAACACCACTAACCCCAATATAACCTATCCCGATAACCCAAAGGGTGTTGACGAGGTTGCCCGTGCAAAGTTTTATAACGGAAGTGACCCGGCTGATAGCTATGAAGAAGCTTTGGCGCGTTCAAAGGTGGGCAAACTTTCGGGTTGTGAAACGGTACCAAACCAAGCGCCTGTGGTTGCAAATTATAGACCAAAACAAAGCGGCGCATATATTAAAAACAGTGAAGCCTATTTTATTGATAAAAACACCTACGTGGTTGTAAACTCTTATGGTTATGAGGTATTCAGAGTTTACCGTGGCGGCGGGTATATAACCTTAGAAGAGGTTGCGGCATATCTTATGGCATTTGGTGAAGTTCCCGCAAACTATGTTAGCAAAAAAAGCACAAAGCCTACAAGCAGTATATGGAAGCAGTATTTAAGGGTTAATAATACAAAATTTTCGGGTTCTACAACAAAATACCCTTATGAGCCTGAGCTACCCCGTATTAGTGGCTGTGGTGGCGATTTGCAGTATTACGAAATTGATATTGGCACTACCGGTACAGACTGTGACCCGAGCTACCCCGTAAGAACCTATAATAACGGTGTTACCATTGAACGCGGTGCGGCAAGAATTGTATATTCACGCTATGATAAAAACGGTAACAACATAATTGAAATGGACGAGAAATACGTTTTTTACACCTATAACCACTATAATGATTTTCAGGAATACTTAAATTATTATAACGGTTGGGGAACTATGTTTGGTAATATTACGGGCGGTGGGGTGCTTTCAAGCGAAACAAAATATAATCCCACACCCTATGTAAACAGCATTCTTTCCCCCATAAAAAGTGACCTATCAGCCGCCGCATAAAAGTATTGAACAAATAATATAAACGATTATATATGATTGAAAATTTGACTTTCTAAGTGTATTTTCAACAATTTTATTTTATATTTTTTGATAATTGCAATTTTTTTAGAAACACAGTTCTATTAAAATACCGTTTTATTTAAAATGTAATTCTTTTTAAAATGTAGTTCTATTAAAATGTAGTTCTATTAAAACGTGGTTCTTTTAAAATATAGTTTTATTAAAAAAAGCAGTTTGATTTTTTAATAATATTGTCTTAGCTTCAATAAAGCCTCCCTTGTGTAAAGGGAGGGGGACCGCTTGCGGTGGAGGGATTGTTATAGATAGAAAGCATAATAAAAATATAGTAGGATTTGCAAGAAAATTACGTAAAAATATGACAAAAGAAGAAAGGCATCTATGGTACGACTTTTTAAGAAAATATAATATTAAATTTTTAAAACAAAAACCAATAGGTAAATATATTGTCGATTTTTATTGTGCAAAAGCCAAGTTGGTAATTGAACTTGATGGTTCGCAGCATTACGAAAAAATTAATATTGAAAAAGATACCGAACGCACAAAATATTTAGAACAATTTGGGATAACGGTATTAAGAATTCCAAATAATATGGTTAATAACAATTTTATCGCAGTTTGTGAATATATTGATGAATTTATTAAACAAGTAAGCAACCTATAAAAATAGCCGCTTTTTTCAATCCCCCAGTCAGAAATCAGAGATTTCTGCCAGCCCCCTTTACACAAAGGGGCCTAAAAAACAACAAATAAAATCTCCAACATATAATAAAACCCCCAACACAGGTTGGAGGTTTTTATTTTATCTATTTTAATTTTTCAAAGGCGTCAAAATTTGTTTTAAATGTTGCAAGTGGTGTTACAGAAATATAGCCTTCTGTGGTAGCGTTAATGTCAACATCTAAACCGTTTTCTTTAATAACAACCGGTTCGCCAATTTGCAAATACATATCGTCGTGCTGATGCACAAAATCATCAGAATAATATATGCCGCCCTGCTTTGTAATTTTAAAACCTTTTATTTCTGGGTGGGGAATATTCACGTTATATAGGTCGCTATATTCAAATAACTTATTTTCAACAAAGTAATTATAAATATCATCGAAATATTTTTCGCTTGTCATTAAAATATCAACGTCGGTAGAAACCGCAATGCCCTTTATATCGTAACGAATAGCTTCCATAATGCCGCCGATTGTCCCGCTATAACACATATCTGCGCCAAGATTATAGCCGCGGTTTACACCGCTAATACATAGGTCATAATCTCTTTTTAAAGCGTTTACCGCAAAACGCACACAGTCTGCGGGGGTTGAATCTACCGCATAGGCTTCAACGCCTTCCAATAAATCAACCTTTTTAACCTCAATTTCGTTTCTGAAATCAATACTATGGCTTTTGCCGCTTTGTTCGGTTTTTGGGGCGGCTAAGGTTACATCGCCCAATTTTTTTGCCCATTCGGCAAGGCGTGGTAAAATTGGCGAATTTATGCCATCGTCGTTAGTTATTAAAATTCTCATAGCCAACCCTCATTTTCAGCCTTATATTTTTCTAAGGTTTTGTCTGCAAGAGCAATAAGCTTTTGCATTTCTTTTCTGTTTTTAACGGTGGCGCCACTTGCACAAGCGTGACCGCCGCCGCCAAAGTTTTCGGCAATTTCATTAACCGTAACAAAACGCGAACGTAATCTTACGCGAATATTTTCTTTGGTTTCAATAAATGCAAGCCAAATAAGAGAGCCCTTAATGGTATCTAAATAACCAACACAGGCCGATGCCTCTTCTAAAGTAAGACCAAATTTTTTTCTGATTTTCTCATTAATTAAAATATAAACAACACCGTTTTTGGTTTGCTTCATCTTTTTATAAACAAAAGATTTAAACTTTAAAGTGGCATAGTCCTTTAAATACAGATGAGCGTAAAGGGTATCTAAATCAATACCGCAGTCTATCATTACACCCGCAAGACGCATAGTTTTACCGTTAACCTCGCGGTATTCAAAGCGTCCGCTATCGGTTACCATACCGCAATAAATATAGGTTGCGGCATCTTTATCAATTTTTAATTCATCCTTAAAGGTATCATAAAATTCTGCAATCATTTCACAAGCAGAAGAACGGTCTTCTTCAATCCACTCTAAATCAGCGTAAGAGCCCATTGGAATATGATGGTCAATTTTAATAAGCTCTTTGCAAAGGCTGAAGTTTGAATTAGATATACGGTCAGGTACGCTGGTATCAATAACAATGCCAAGCGCGTTTTTATATTCTTCTACTGGAACTGGGGCATCTTCTTCACCTAAAAACGCCATATAATCTGAAAAATCACAGTTTTGAAGCAGTACGGTCTTATCGGGATATGTTAACTGTAAAATTCTTTGTAACCCCTTTGTTGAGCCGGTAGCATCACCGTCGGGGCGTTTATGACGAAAAATTAGAATCTTATCATACTCTTTAATTTTTGCTAAAATTTGTTTTTTAATCTCTAAATTCATTAGGCTTCTTCCTTATTTGTTTGTAAATCTTCTAACATTTTCATGGCGGTTTCTTTGTCTTTAACACATGCGCCACTTGCCTTTTTGTGACCGCCGCCGCCATATTTAACTGCAATGTGATTAATATTATAGCGGTTAGAGCGCAATTCGCACAAAACACCGTCATCGGTTTCGGTAAAGTTTACCCAGCTGTCAATTCCTTTAATATCGCTCATAACACCTACCATACCGCGCGAAATTGTAAAGGTGTCAACACCAAGTTCTTCAACCTCTTGCTTTGTGGTATAAATATAAGCAACGTTATTTTCAGCTGTTTGAATTTTTAAAGCAAACCTGGCACGAAGCTGAACGTTTGAAAGTGAATCTGAATAAAGATTTTTAAAAATAGCGTTAGTGTTTATATCTCTTTTCATTAAAAACGAAGCCATATCAAAGGTTTGCGAATTTGTGGAGTCGTAATGAAAGCGTCCGCTATCGGTTACCATACCGGTATAAAGAGCAGTTGCTCCCGCGCTTGTAAGAATAAGGCCCTGCTCTTTGCAAAAGCAGGTTATAAGTCCGCAGCAGCTTTCAAATGAAGTATCGGTAACCTCTTCATCGCATATTTTTTCAACAAAAATATGATGGTCAATTCTTGCGGTTGCGGCCGCCTTTTTATAGCGTTCATCACTAATTAAATGAGCTGCAGAAGTATCAAGAACAATAGCAAGTGCGTTTTCATAAAGGCTATCGTCAATATCGTCCATAGGGCGTCCTGCAATAAAAAAGTAGCGCTCGGTCATATCGCCAACCATATAAACATTTTTTTCGGGGTAGTTAGCTTCAATAATGCACTTTAAGCCAACCTGGCTACCAAGTGCGTCGCCATCGGGTTTTGAGTGGCGGTGAATAATAATTGTATCGTACTTTTCAATAAGCTTTAATATATTTTCAAACATTAATAAAAATTCCTTCCGCTATTTTAAATCTTCAAAATAGCCAATATATTT
>JAZNNZ010000091.1:0-2402 GCA_045580525.1 Acutalibacteraceae bacterium | reverse complement strand
TGAAGCACCTGTAATTACTGCAATATTCATAAATTCACCTTCTTAAATTTATGCTTATATTGTAACACAAGAAAATGATTTTTTAAACCTTTTTTATTATTGCCGCCATTACGGTTATATCGTCTTCGGGCAAATCGGATTTTCTACGTCTTGCCATTGCGGCAATATTATCGGCTAGTTGTTGCGCAGTTCCTTCAAAATCAACTAAATACTCACAAATCCAGTCGGTACCTTCGTTTATAACGCCATCGGACATCATTAAAACAATATCTTCGTTTTTTAGCGAAATTTCCGCTCTATCAAAGCCTATATCTTTAAGTATACCCGCAGGAAGTGAGGTGCTTTGCGCTTTTGCGGTACGTCCGCGGCGGCGAACTATTGTTGGGGCGGCTCCCGCTTTATAAAATTCGGTATTACCATTATATAAATCAATAACAGAAATATCTACCGTTGCAAGTGATTCATCGGTTGATTTAAAAAGCATTGATGAATTGGCAATTTTTAAAGAACAATCATACCCAAAGCCTGATTTTATGAGTCTTGACATCAGACCGGTAATCATGGCGGAATCTACCGCCGCTCTGCCCCCTACCCCCATACCGTCAGAAAGCAGCATTATAAGTCTGCCTTTGCCATCTGAAAAATATTCGTAGGTATCGCCACACATTGAATTTTGGTTGGCGGCTAGTTGGGCTACCCCCATTTCACAATAAAAGTTTGCCTTTTCTGTTATTGATATAAAGGCTTCTGTTTCTGCTTTTGTAATGCTTGGTATATCAAAATCTCTATCTACCGCGATAGATAACTTTCTTAAAATATCTTTTTTATTAAGGGTGGTATCTTTTTGAAGCTTAACCCTTATATCTGCAGAAAGCCTTCCGAATTTATCTGTTGTGGCGGAACATTCTGTTGCAAAAATGTTCATATTATGCAATGCAGATATTATTTTTTCGGTTGCTTGTTCATCTAAATTCTGTGAGTATTTAAATTCGTTTGAAAGATCGTTTAACATATTTGAAATACCGTTAAAATGATCTTCTACTACTCCGCGAATTTCTGTTACGCGGTTTTCTGCATTAATCTTATTTAAATAGGCTGAATAATGTGTATTTACCGCCTTTTTAAACTGACTGAAACGTAAGCACTTACCTAAAAAATTATGGGGCAATGCATCTTTATAGTCTAAACCCGGTTCTCTTATAATTCTTGAAAGTCCCATAACCGCTTCTACCGTTTCGGCTTTATTATTTTCCCAACAATGCAAATTAAGTCCACAACCGTTACAAGCGGTATTTTCCACCCTTTTAAGCACGTCCTCATAGTTTGGAGAATTAATACGAGAAAGCTCGTTTGAAACCTCTTTTACGGTATTGCTAACGTTTAACAGCGCACCCGCGGCAAACTGCAATTTCATAGTAAGGGCACTTTTTACGCCTTTATGGCTTGTTTTTTCCGGTTTGCTTAAAAATAATCCACCTAAATAAAGGGTTAATCTTTTTGGCAAAAGTAAGAAAAGACCTGAAGAAATAAAGGTTTCTATTATAATTACAACAATATTGCTGCTGTTTAAAAATGCACTGCAAACCAATGAAACCACAAAAAAGCAAAGAACGACCGCAAGTTTACCCATTGAAGCAAAAAAGCCAGCAAAAAGGCCACCAGCCGCCATATAAAAAAGGCCTATATCTGCCTTTGAAAAGCCAACTGACACAACAAAGCCAAAGAGCACTCCACAAAGTGAGCCAACCGTAGCACCTCCAAACTTTGCGGCTAAAAGAATAAACAAAACAGCAATTATTCTACCAAAAGAAACGTTATCTATACCTATGGGCATAAAACCTAACACTATTACGCCAAGCAAAAACCATGCCGAAACTAATTCTTCTTGCGTTAAGCCGCTTCTGGTGTTTAATTTTATTTTAAATGCGTGATTTAAGAAAAAACCACCTGCCGCCGACAAAAAGGCTTCGGCAATTATTTTTAAAGTAAGGCTGGTATTATCGGCAATGACCGCAATGCCTGTAAAAAGCACCGCGCAAAAAGAAATAATACCCGATATTGCAGGATGACGGTAAAGCTTTGAAAAGCCTGATATGGCGTAGCGTATAAGCGCAACGCAAAAAACCGCCGCCATATACTTAAAGCCAAGCAATTCTCCTATTGGAAAAAGGTAACCTATAATAGCTCCTAAAGCTGATGAAATTATGTATTTTTTGGGTGCTCCCGCTACAACAGAAGTACCAAAAGGTGAAAATGCACCTGCAATACTTCCCCTTGCAGAAATAAATCCTAAAAAAACAAACAATATTTGGTGTAAAAAGCTTATTGTGACTTCGTTTTTTATAGAAAAGCTATAATCTTTAACAGCCTGCTTCAAAGCAATACTTCCTTTCTTTTGACCC
>JAZNNZ010000090.1:0-3402 GCA_045580525.1 Acutalibacteraceae bacterium | reverse complement strand
TTTTCTGCGCGTGTAAGCACTGACCGGATAAACCATACGTCTTTTTATTAGGAGCATACACCAAATCTCCAACGACAGCATGACCAACACTTGATGCGTGTACGCGTATTTGGTGGGTTCTTCCGGTGTGCAATTTAAAACGTACTAAAGCAAAATTTTTAAACTGTTTTACAACGAAAAACTCAGTTTTAGCAAATTTAGAATTTTTATCTGTAACCGCCATTTGCTTTCTTTTAATCGGATGTCTGCCAATTGGTTTTTCAATGACACCGTGCGTATCTTTAAAAACGCCATGACAAACAGCCATATACTCTCTAAAAAACGAGTGTTCTTTTATTTGTTCAGCTAATTCATTATGCGCAAAATCATTTTTAGCAACCATTAATAAACCACTGGTATCTTTGTCAATTCTATGAACAATACCCGGTCTTAAAACTCCGTTAATGCCAGATAAATTATCTTTACAATGATGCATCAGAGCGTGACAAAGTGTTTTTTCATAATGTCCGGGAGCCGGATGAACAACCATTCCTTTTGGTTTATTAACGACCAGCATATCTTCATCTTCATACACTATATCTAACGGAATGTCCCACGGAGTTATTTCTAAGGGCGTTGGATCAGGTATATTTACCGTAACAACATCTCCACTTTTAAGCGGTTTTGATTTTAAAATTGCTTTTCCGTTAATCAAAACATTGCCGTCTTCAATAAGTTTGGCTACTGAAGAACGGCTAATGTCTAATGATGAAGAAATAAAACTATCTACACGCAACGGTGAATCGTTATTATAGTTTAAAATTTCAGTTTTCATTACTAATATTTTGTTCGTTTAATGCTTCTTCGGCAATAACCTTATTAATATCAGATACAGCCTTCTTTGCTTTAAAATCTTTAATAATATCTAAAACAAAATATAAAAGCAATAGTCCTACACCAATACATACAGCTATATCTGCAACGTTAAATACCGGGAAGGTCTTCCAAAATCCAAATTGAATAAAATCAACAACGCTTCCGCGAACAATTCTATCAATAAGGTTACCAATACCACCGGAAAGCACTAACACAATACTGAAAAAGAACATTTTACTGTGTAGGCCATATTTAATTAGCATCGCAAAGCATATAATCATTATTAAAACTGTAATCGCAATTAGCATCCAAGTGTTGTTTTGCATAAAGCCCCAGGCTCCGCCTTCATTATCAATAAAAACTATATTGAAAAGTCCGCCAAGAACCGGAATAGAACTATGACCTAAAACAAGATTAGATACAATAAGATTTTTAGTAATTTGATCAAGCGCAACAATAAAAACTGTTAAAACGGTAGCAATTGCGTAAATCATATATATTACTCTCCTATAACTTTTGCGCATCTCTCACAAATTTCGGGCTGTTCAGCATTTTGACCAACTGTATCACTGTAAGTCCAACAACGAGCACATTTTTTACCGGTTGCGGGTTTTACGGTAACAAAAAGGTCTTCTTCGCCTTTGAATTCACCCGAATCTCCTTGATTAATTTCTAATGAAGAAACAATGAAAATATCTTTTAAATTAGGAACCGATTTGATAAAATCTAACATTTCACCATCAGCGGTTAAAATTAAGTGAGCATCTAAAGAAGCACCGATAATCTTTTGATTTCTTGCGTTTTCAAGTGCTTTTTTAACATCATCTCTAACCTTATGAATCTTTTCCCAATATGCCATAAAATCAAGATCATAATTTTCATTAGCTGTGGGCATATCATTAAATAATACGCTAGTTGTATCGTGATCTTTGGAATGTGGCATAAACTGCCAAATTTCTTCTGAAGTAAAGGCTAAAATCGGAGCAACAAGTCTTGTTAATGTATCTAAAACTTTATAAATAACGGTTTGTGCTGCTCTACGAGTTTCACTTTCGGTTTTTTCAACATACAATCTGTCTTTTATTACGTCTAAATAGAAGTTTGACATATCAACAACACAGAAGTTATGAAGCGCATGGAAAACAATGTGGTATTCAAACTTGTCATATGCTTCTCTACAAACCTTAACCAAATTATCAAGACGCATCAAAGCATATTTATCGATATCAGCTAATTTATCAGTAGCAACAGCATCTTTATCGGGATCAAAATCCGGAATACAACCAAGAATGAAACGTGCTGTATTTCTGATTTTTCTATAAACTTCACTTAATTGTTTAAGAATATCTTTTGAAACGCGAATATCGGCATGATAATCACTTGAAGCTACCCATAAACGTAAAATATCTGCACCAAATTGTTTAACTATATCATCAGGAATAATTGTATTACCTAACGATTTAGACATTTTCTTGCCTTCACCATCAACAACCCAGCCGTGAGTAACAACTGTTTTATATGGTGCCACACCCTTTGTTGCGACAGAAGTTAAAAGTGAAGACTGGAACCAACCACGATATTGGTCAGCACCTTCTAAATATAGGTCTGCAGGAGAAGAAAGATTTTCACGTTCATCAAGCACAGCTGCGTGAGAAGAACCGGAATCAAACCAAACGTCCATAATGTCTGTTTCTTTTTTGAATTCTGTACAACCACATTCGCACTTGATGCCTTCCGGCATTAAATCTTTTTCATCCCACTCATACCAAATATTTGGTCCATGTTCACGGAAAAGGTTTGCAATGTACTTAATTGTTTCGGGTGAAATTACTTCTTTACCACAATCTTTACAATAGAAAATTGGAATTGGAACACCCCAGGTACGCTGACGAGAAATACACCAGTCACTTCTGTCTTTTACCATATTGGTAATACGTCCTTCGCCCCAACCGGGAATCCATTCAACTGTTTTAATTGCTTCAACAGCCTTATCAGCAAAGTCTGCTATAGAGCAGAACCATTGCTCGGTAGCTCTGAATAAAACTGGTTTTTTGCAACGCCAACAATGAGGATATTGGTGGCTTAACTTTTTAATTGCAAATAAATTACCATCATTTTCTAGTCTTTGAGCAATCGGTTTACCGGCATCATCAACGTGAAGACCTGCAAACTCCCCTGCTTCTTCGGTTAAATAACCTTTATTATCAACGGGTACAACTATAGGAATTTGTTTATAGTTTCTGCAAACCTCAAAGTCTTCAAGACCATGACCTGGAGCAGTATGAACGCAACCTGTACCGCTTTCTAAAGTTACGTGATCACCAACAATAATTAATGATTCTCTATCTAAAAATGGATGCTGAGCAGAAGCAAGTTCAAATTCTTTACCTACAACAGTACCAACGATTTCGTAATTTTCAATACTACCAGCTTGCATTGTGGTTGAAACTAGCTCTTCAGCAATAATTAAATATTCATCATTAACCTTAACAACTGCATAGTTATAGTTTGGACCCAAGCAAATAGCTAGGTTAGCTGGTAATGTCC
>JAZNNZ010000089.1:0-21762 GCA_045580525.1 Acutalibacteraceae bacterium | reverse complement strand
TTGTCCTTTTCTTTTACAAAACTATATGAAAAAATCTTGAAAAATATGCATAAAAAAAGACCGAGCTTTTTTAAAAAACTCGGTCCTATAATTTTTACTGATTTATAGCTTTACGCTAACAAAGGTTGCTTCTGCTACCATAACCCCTAAATTATCGTAAATTTTAATAAGATTAAAGGCGTTGCGTTTACCGTTTTTTTGCACTACGTTTTCAGCATAAAGGGTATCTCCCTTTGCCCCGTTTATAAAGCTAATGCTACTTTGGGCCGCAACCGCAAGTTTACCCTTTTTGTTTGTGGCAACTGCACAACAAAAATCTGCAAGAGTAAATATTGCGCCACCCATAACGCCACCTGCGGCATTGCGATGATTATCGGTAATTTTCATAACACATTTAGCGTAATCATCTTTTACTTCTAAAATTTCAATACCCGAAAGCTCTGTTGCATATAAATCGTTTTTAAAAAAATCTTTTACTTCTGAAATGTCATTAAATTCGTTCATTTTATCACCATTTTTTATTATATCACTATTTTAAAAAATTAAAAGTGTTATTTTTTAATTTTAAAGTTCCACTTTATATTTCTGTAATATTCAGTAGCATAATCAATTCCGACGCGGCGGTCCTTGGTATATTCTACGGGCGGCGCATCTTCGATATAAATTTTGCTTTTCAGTAGGCTCTCACCGTTAAAAGACATATCAATACCCATAGCTTTTGTAAGCTTGCCTGGACCCGAAAAACCTTCTACCCCACGTATTAGCACCGCTTCAGGAAAGTCTTTTTTGCCGCAAACCACGTTAAGCAAACAATGTATTCCGTAGCATAAATAAACGTAGGCCACACCACCTTGGTTATACATAACTGCATTGCGGGGTGTTTTACCGTTTTTTGCGTGACAGGCCGTATCGCTTTCGCCATAATAGGCTTCGGTTTCGGTTATTTTATAGCGCAAAACATTGCCGCCGGTTTTAACGCATAAATATTTTCCCAAAAGCTTTGGCGCCAGTGTTGGAGCCGATTCTAAATAAAATTCTTTTTTTAGTTTCATAATTTCACCAAATAAATTTTATCACATATTTTATCTTTTGCAAGTTGCAGTTTTTTTGCCTTTATGTTAAAATTTTTGTATGAAAAAATTAAAGCTTAAAAACTTAACATTAATTGCCCTTTTTGCCGCACTGATTTGTGTGTCGGCAATAATATCAATTCCCTTTGTTGTGCCAATAACCATGCAAACACTTTTAATTTCTCTTTGCGTGGGATTAATTGGTACAAAACGCGCATTTTTTGCAGTTTTAACCTATGTTTTTATTGGCGTTTTGGGGCTTCCTGTTTTTGCAGGGCTACAGGGCGGAGTTGCTGCGCTTTTTAATAACACAGGCGGATTTATACTGGGTTTTTTAGGGTTTGTAGTTATAAAAGGCGTAACCCAAAAACACTTTAAAACCGGTGTTTGGGGTAGCTTTTTCAGCGGACTAATGGGACTTATTCCACTTTATATAATTGGCAGTGTTTGGTTCTGTTTTATTTACTATGGAAGTATTAATTTGCCAACATATATTTCTTCTTTGGCGGTTTCGGTTTTGCCCTTTATTTTGCCCGATATTATAAAAATTTTTATAGCTTCGCTTATAGAAAAACGAATTAAAAAATTCTTTTAAATAATAAAGCACGGTTTTAAAGTCCGTGCTTTTATTTTATTCTGTATTTTTGGGGCGGTTTTAGGGCATATTTTAATTGCAATAGTAATTATAATTATTATTGCAAATTTAACTTATATAGTATATAATATTAATTTGGGGTGAGTATATGAAAAAACTCTCTATTGTAATTCCTATGTACAACGAAGAGGAAGTCTTTGAGCTTTGCGTAAACGCTATGACAACCCTGCTTAAAGATTTAATAAATAAAGAAAAAATTTCTAAAGACAGCTATATGCTGCTTGTGGATGACGGAAGCCGCGATAAAACCTGGTCCTTAATTGAAAAGGCCCATAAAAACAACCCCTACGTTTTCGGTCTGAAACTAGCATCTAACGTGGGGCATCAGAACGCACTACTTGCAGGACTTATGACTGCAAAAGAAAACTGCGATATTTCTGTTTCTATAGATGCCGATTTGCAGGATGACGTTGCCGCCATTGAAAAAATGGTTGATAAATATTTGTTTGAAGGCTGTGACGTGGTTTACGGTGTGCGCTCTAAACGTGAAACAGATAGCTTTTTTAAACGCACCACCGCAGAAGGTTTTTATAAAGTGATGAATCTGATGGGTGCTAAAAGCGTTTACAACCATGCAGATTTCAGGTTGTTAAGCAAACGCGCACTGGAAGCGTTATCGGGTTATAAAGAACAGCATCTTTATTTGCGCGGTCTTGTGCCGCTTATTGGCTTTAAAAGTGATTGCGTTTATTACGAAAGAAACGAGCGTAAAGCCGGAGAAAGTAAATATCCCCTTAAAAAAATGCTTAAATTTGCATTTAACGGTATTACAAGCTTTTCTTCTAAACCCTTAAGCTTAATTACCGTAATGGGTGCGATTATTGTGCTTTTAAGCATTGCCGCACTTATATACACCTTAGTTTCCTACTTTATGGGAAATGCAGAGCCCGGTTGGGCAAGTTTAATTTTATCAATTTGGTTTTTGGGTGGCGTTCAGTTACTGTGTATTGGTCTTGTGGGACAATATGTTGGTAAAATTTTTGAAGAAAGCAAACAAAGACCGCGTTATAACATTGAAACCTATTTAAACGATGAGCAAAAATAGAAAGGATGTCAAAAAATGCTTAAAGTTGATTTATATTTTAAAACCTTAGAAGACGTTAAAAAGTTTGTTAATCTTGCAATGTTAAAGGATTATGAGCTTGATATGATTTCGGGTAAATACGTTGTTAATGCAAAAAGCATTATGGGTATTTTTTCACTTGATCTTACAAAGCCCATTACCTTAGAAGCACATACCGAAGATGATACTGAATTAATGGATGAACTAGCACCATTTATTTTTGAAGAGGATGTAGAATAATGAAATATGATTGCTTAATTATCGGCGCAGGCCCTGCCGGAATTTTCACCGCCTACGAGATGGTTAAATTAGGCACAAAAAAGAAAATTTTAATTATTGAAAAAGGCGTTAGTGTTGAAAAACGCGCTTGTCCTAAAACAAAAACAAAGGTTTGCGTTAACTGCAAGCCTTACTGTCATATTACAACCGGCTTTTCGGGCGCGGGTGCATTTTCTGACGGTAAGTTATCTTTAAGCTATGAGGTTGGCGGAGATTTGCCGAACCTTATAGGCGCAGAAAAAGCACAAGAAACCATTGATTATACCGATAAAATTTATTTAGAGTTTGGTGCTGATCCTAAGGTTGAAGGTGTTGGCCGCGACGAAGAGGTTAAAGAAATAAGACGCAGAGCTATTAAAGCAGGACTTAAGCTTGTGGACTGTCCTATTCGCCATTTAGGAACCGAAAAGGCACAAAAAATTTATTACGATTTAGAGCAATACCTAGTAGACCACGGTGTTGATATTATGTTCTCTTACGTTTGTGAAGACATTATTATTGAAGATGACCGTTGTGTGGGTGCAATAATACATAAATCAACCGGTGGCGGCGAAGAAACCATTTATGCAGACGACGTTGTTATTGCAACCGGACGTAAAGGCGCCGACTGGCTTGAAAAGGAATGTGAAAAACACGCCATTATGCACGCTCCCGGTACTGTTGATATTGGCGTTAGAGTCGAAGTAAGAAACGAAATTATGGAAGAGGTAAACAGCGTTTTATACGAATCAAAGCTTATTGGTTATCCACTTCCCTTTAAAAACAAGGTTCGTACCTTCTGCCAAAACCCCGGTGGTTTTGTAAGCCAGGAAAACTATGACAACGACCTTGCTGTTGTTAACGGACATTCTTACAAAGATATTAAGAGTAACAACACCAATCTTGCTATTTTGTGTTCTCACAATTTTACACACCCGTTTAATCAACCCATTGAGTATGCTCAAAAGGTTGGTGAACTTACAAATATGCTTGCTAACGGTCATATTTTAGTACAGCGTTACGGTGATATTTTAGATGGCAAACGCACCTGGGAAAAAGAGCTTGCGCAATCTAACGTAAGACCAACCCTTCCGGATGCTATTCCCGGTGATATTACCGCCGCTATGCCCTACCGCGCAATGACAAATATTATTAACTTTATTGCCGCAGTAGACAACGTTGTACCCGGTTTTGCAAGTAGTGAAACTCTTTTATATTCCCCTGAACTAAAGTTTTATTCTAACCGTATAAAAATGGATGAAAACTTTACTACAAACATTAAAGGTCTTTATTGCTTAGGTGACTCATCCGGCTGGACCAGAGGACTTATGATGGCCTCTGCTATGGGTGTGCTTATGGGCAGAAGACTTGCTAAGTAAGGAGAAAATATGAAACCAGAAGGTATTTTAAAGCCCTTAAAAAATATTCGTGGCGGCGCACATTTACCACACTTTAAACATACTGCAGAATGTGCCAGTCAGTCTATAATAGAGCCCGATTTTGTTACAATACCTATGCAACAACATATTGGTGCGCCTTGTATTCCCACTGTAAAAGCTGGAGATAAGGTGTTTGTTGGCAGCTTAATTGGTAACAGCGATGCCTTTGTTTGTGCGCCTATACATTCAAGTGTATCGGGCACGGTAAAAGAAATTAAAACCATTACTCAAAACAACGGTGTAAAATGCGAAGCTGTTGTTATTGAAAATGATAAAGAAGGTGTTTTAGACCCTGCTCTTACACCGCATGAAGTTAAAACACCCAAAGATCTTATAGATGCCGCAAAACAGTGCGGTCTTGTAGGTCTTGGCGGAGCGGGCTTTCCTACATATATTAAGCTTATGACTAACGATGATAAGCCTATTGACACCCTTATTATTAACGGTGCCGAATGTGAGCCTTATATTACCGCCGACTACCGTGAGTGCATTGAAAGTCCTGAAGACGTGCTTTACGGTATTTATCTGATAAAAGAAGTTTTAAATTTAAAGCAGGTTATTATTGGCGTTGAAGATAATAAACCTAAAGCTTTAAAAATTTTATATGACATTGCCGCTAACGAAAAGGACGTTAAAGATGAAGTTAAGGTAATGAAATTAAAATCTCATTACCCGCAAGGCGCTGAAAAGGTGCTTATTTATACTACAACCGGCAGAAAGGTGCCGCTTGGTAAGCTCCCTGCAGACGTTGGATGTATTGTAATGAACATTACATCTATTGCAGTACTTGCACGTTTTATTAAAGAAGGTTTACCGCTAACATACAAACGCGTAACGGTAGACGGCAACGCAGTTGAAAAACGCGGCAACTATTTATGCCCTATTGGTACAAGCGTTAATGATTTATTAAACTTTGTTGGCGCAAAGGAAGAAGAAAAAATTATTATGGGCGGCCCTATGATGGGTAATGCAATTACCGATAAATCTTTACCCATTGTTAAATCTACCAACGCAGTTTTGGCATTTAAAGGTAACGCCGCAAAACCGGAAGAAATTAGCAACTGTATTAATTGCGGCCGCTGTTTAGGTGCTTGTCCTATGAATTTAAGACCAAGACTTGTTGAAACAGCGCTAGATCTTAAAGAAGATGCACTGTCTTTGAAAAAGCTTAATGTTGAATACTGTATTGAGTGCGGTAGCTGTGCATTTAATTGCCCCGCCAGAAGACCGCTTGTTCAAGCTATGAGACTTGCAAAAAATGAAATAAGAAAGGCGGGTAAAAAATAATGAAGCTTTTTGTTAGCTCCTCTCCGCATATCCGCCACAGAGATACCACAAGCGGAATTATGCTTGACGTTATTTTAGCACTTATTCCTGCAGGTATTGCTTCTGTTATTATGCATGGCTTTAATGCATTGCTTCTTATTGCAGTAACGGTAGCTTCTGCGGTAATTAGCGAATACCTTTGGTGCAAAGCAATAAAAAAACAACCCACTCTTTTAGATTTGAGCGCAGTTGTAACAGGTTTAATTTTGGCATATAACCTTCCCCCTACACTACCGCTTTGGATGGCAGTACTGGGTGCGGCTATTGCTATTATAGTTGTAAAATGTATGTTTGGCGGACTAGGTCACAACTTTGCAAACCCTGCTATGACAGCAAGAATTGTTCTTATGGTGTCTTTCCCTACATATATGACCACATTCTCAGAACCCTTTACAGGTGCTATCACCAGCGCAACACCATTAACCAACACCGCCGCAGACCCCGGCTTTTTAAGACTATTTTTGGGTGACTATGCAGGTTGCTTGGGTGAAACCAGTGCAATGTTACTTATTTTAGGCGGCGTATATTTGGTATTAAGAAGGGTTATTTCTCCAATTATTCCGGTAAGCTTTGTTGGTAGCGCGTTTATTATGTCGTTATTATTTTATGGTAGCGCAGTAGAAAGCCTACACCTTGTGCTTTCGGGTGGTATAATGCTTGGTGCAATATTTATGGCTACAGACTACGTAACCAGTCCAACACGTCCAATTGGCAGACTGATTTTTGGTGTTGGCTGCGGTATTATTACCGTGCTTATTCGTGAGCTTGGTAATTTACCCGAAGGCGTATCTTATGCAATATTGCTTATGAACCTTCTTACCCCGCTAATTGAAAAGATTCCTTACAAAAAACCGTTTGGTTGGGAGGAAAAATAATATGAAAAAATTTAAAGATATTATTCTTCCTGCTTTAATACTTACTATTATTTGTGTAGTTTTAACCACCGCTCTTGCGGTAACCAACCAATACACTAAAGATATAATTGCTCAAAGCGCCGCTAAAGCAGAGCAAGACGCATTAGCTAGTTGCATTGAAGCCGATAACTTTGAAAAGATGGATGCCGATTACGGTGATGGTTCTAAAGTTTTTAAAGCTATAAAGGATGAAAAAACCGTAGGCTATGCCTTTTCTGTTAAGGCTAACGGTTATGGCGGTAACATTTCTGTTATTGTTGGCGTTATTGACGGAAGCGTTTCAAGCATTGAAATTACCGACGTTTCTAATGAAACTCCCGGACTTGGCCAGAACGCTAAAAACGATAGTTTTAAAAGCAAATTCAACGGTGTAAAAAGCGGTGATGACGTTGACGCCATGACAGGTGCCACAATTACCAGTAACGCTGTAAAAACAGCGGTTAATCGCGCGTTAGAGCTATATAACGAAATTGCAAAGGAGGCGGCATAACATGAAAAAAGGTTTAAAGGTTTTTACTAATGGTATTATTACCGAAAACCCCGTTCTTCGTTTGGTGCTTGGTACCTGCCCTACCCTTGCGGTCTCTACCGCAGCAATTAATGGTATTGGCATGGGAATTGCCGCAACCTTCGTGCTTGTTTGCAGTAACGTATTGGTTTCACTTTTGCGAAAAATTATTCCAAACAAGGTGCGTATACCCGCATATATTACAATTATTGCTTCTTTTGTTACAATAGTACAAATGGTGGTTAAGGCATTTTTACCTGCCATTGATGAAGCGCTTGGTATTTTCTTGCCACTTATTGTTGTTAACTGTATAATTTTAGCACGTGCTGAAATGTTTGCCGCTAAAAACGGTCCGCTTGTATCAGCCTTAGACGGACTTGGTATGGGCATTGGCTTTACGGTTACTTTAACACTTATGGGCGCTATCAGAGAATTAATTGGTGCCGGTACAATATTTGGTTTAACCGTTACCGCAAACATTTTACCACCTATGTTAATTTTAATTTTGCCACCGGGCGGATTTTTCGTTTTTGGTGTGCTGGTTGCATTATCAAACAAACTTGCAGTTAAAAACGGTAAAGAGCCAAAGACCGAACTTGGTTGTGGCGCAGGCTGTATTGACTGCCCGTTTAGTAAGGAGGTAGAATAATGACTACTTCTATTGTTAGTGTAATTTTAGCCGGTATTTTAACCGATAATATGGTGCTTTCAAAATTTTTAGGTATCTGCCCATTTTTAGGCGTTTCTAAAAAAATAAACACCGCATTTGCTATGAGCGTTGCAGTAACTCTTGTTATGCTTTTAGCCACTGCAGTTACCTGGCCATTATATTCTTTTATTTTGGTTCCGTTAGGATTAGATTATTTACAAACAATTGCCTTTATTTTGGTTATTGCCGCACTAGTGCAGCTGGTAGAAATTTTGCTTAAAAAGTTTTTACCACCCATTTATAAGGCAATGGGTATTTATCTTCCCCTTATTACAACAAACTGCGCAGTTTTAGGTATTACCCTTCTTAATTTCCAGGAAAACTTTAATTTTATATATTCTTTAGCAAACGCTTTGGGTGCAGGTCTTGGCTTTATGGTTGCTATGATTATTTTTGCAGGAATCAGAACAAGACTTGAAAAATCAGATATTCCTGAATTTTTAAAGGGCCTACCCATAACACTTATTGCCGCAGGTATTGTAAGCCTATCGTTTTTAGGCTTTGCCGGTTTGGTTTAAGGGGGTATAGTTATGGAAATATTAATTGCTGTACTTATTTTAGGTGTTACCGCCCTTTTACTTGGTTTAATGTTAAGCTACGCTTCTAAGGTGTTTGCTGTAGAGCAAGACGAAAAAGAAGTGGCTTTGCGCGAAGCGCTTCCGGGTGCTAACTGTGGTGCTTGTGGCTATGCAGGTTGCGACGGTTACGCAGAGGCTCTTAATAAGGGCGAAGCCGAGCCTAACCTTTGTGCTCCCGGTGGAGCTGACACCGCCGCCGCTTTGGGCGAAATTTTAGGGGTTACCGTATCTATTACTCCTAAAAAGGCGATTGTAAAATGCAAAGGCTGTAAAGATAACGCCACTATGAAATATGAATATACAGGTCTTAATTCGTGCGCCAGTGCAATGTCACTTGCAGGTGGCCCAAAAGACTGTTCATACGGTTGTTTAGGGCTTGGTGACTGTGTAAAGGCTTGTGAATTTAATGCAATAAGCATTGAAAATGGTATTGCAAAAATTAATTACGATATTTGCGGCGGATGCGGTTCTTGTGCCGCTGCCTGTCCAAAAGGAATTATCAGTATTATGGAATTTCCATTTGGTCCTACCGTTCTTTGTAAAAGCAAAGATAAGGGCGCAATTTCTCGTAAGGTATGCAAAGCCTCTTGTATTGGTTGCGGCATTTGTGCTAAAAACTGCGAAAGCGATGCTATTACTGTTTCTGACTTTTTGGCAGAAATTGATCCCGCAAAATGCACCGGCTGCGGTGTATGTATTTCAAAATGCCCACAAAAGTGTATTAAATAAATTTTAGCCCCGAAAACTTCGGGGCTTTTTATTTGACAAAAAGGTAAATTATATTTATAATTTAAATATATATTAAAAACAAGGATGGAATTTATGCAAGAAATTAAATGTCCTAAATGCAATGAAGTTTTTACCGTTGATGAAAGCGGGTATGCCGCGCTACTTGAACAAGTAAGAAACCAAGAGTTTGAAAGAGAGCTTAAAGAGCGCGAAAACGTTATTGAAGGCAAACATAAAAGCGATATTGCATTAGCCGTTACAGAAGCTAATGCTAAAAGTGAAAAACTGCTTTTAGAACAAAAGGCTGAAATTGAAAAGCTTAAAGGTGCGCTTGAACTTGAAAAAAGCAATAACGAATTAGCTATTAAATCGGCATTGCAACAAAAGGATGCTGAAATATTAAAACTTAAAAGTGAGCTTGATTTATCGGTTAAAGACCAAGAACTTACCGTTCGCAATTTACAAGAAAAGCACAACGCCGAAATTAAGCTAAAAGAAGAAGAAATTGATTACTACAAAGACTTTAAAGCAAGACAATCCACAAAAATGATTGGCGAAAGCTTGGAAAGACATTGTGAAGATGAGTTTAATAAAATCCGTATGACAGCCTTTCCTAACGCTTATTTTGAAAAGGATAACGATGCTAAAACCGGTAGTAAGGGCGACTTTATTTTTAGAGAATCTCAAGATGGCGTTGAATTCATTTCAATTATGTTTGAAATGAAGAACGAGGCCGATACTACCGCCACAAAGCATAAAAATGAAGACTTTTTTAAAGAGTTAGATAAAGACCGCCAAGAAAAGAACTGTGAATATGCTGTGCTTGTAACACTGCTTGAATCCGACAGTGAGCTATATAACAACGGTATTGTAGACGTAAGCTATAAGTATGACAAAATGTACGTTGTGCGTCCACAATTTTTTATTCCGCTAATTACGTTACTTCGTAATGCTGCGCTAAATTCTTTAAAATACAAGCAAGAGCTACAGGTAATCAGAGAACAAAATATTGATATTACCAATTTTGAAAACGATATGAATGATTTTAAAGAAAAGTTCTCACGTAATTACCGCATTGCGAGTGATAAATTTAAAAAGGCAATTGAAGAGATTGATAAAACCATTGACCATCTTCAAAAAACCAAAGACGCTTTGCTTTCCAGTGAAAATAATTTACGTTTGGCTAACGATAAGGCAGAAGACCTGAGCATTAAAAAGCTAACCCGTAACAACCCCACAATGCAGGCAAAGTTTGAAGAATTAAATAAATAAAATTAAAAGCACCTAACCTAACGTTAGGTGCTTTATTTATACTGTAAATCCAAAATTCCAACCGTCAATATCGCCTAAAGAATATACGTTTTTATATCCGAAAGCAATTAAATGACTGGCTGTTAGCATAGCGGTTTCTTCGCTACCGGCGTAAACTATAATTTTCGCATCCTTTTGGGGTAAAACGGTTTTATAGTTTTTTTCCATGGTTTTATAGGTAAGTAAAACCGCATTTTCAATATGCCCTAAATTATATTCATCTTTACTTCTGGCGTCAACAAAGGTTACTTCATCTTTTATATCATAAGCATCTTCTGCAGTAATATTTTGCACCTTATAATCTATAAGCTCAACCGTTTGCGGAACAATTTTTACAACGTCAAAATCATCCTTACCGCGTTCATCTATTACTATTTTTAAAACCTGTCCGTTTTTAACCTTAAAATCTAAACCGCTTACGTTTACCGCAATGTTTGCATCATAAAAATCAACCCGTTCATCCAACGTGGCAACCGAAATATAATCTTTATAGCTACCAATTACAACGCCGCAAAACTCTATACCCTTATATTTGTTGCAACCTGTAAAACAGCAAACGATTATTAAACAAGCAAAAATCAATGATAAAAATTTTTTCATCTATTTCTCCTAAAAATAAATACTTTAAGTTGGCCTATAAGCCGAGTTCTGTCTAGAACGGTCATCTATCTCGACACACTATCGCTAATGTGCTCTAGCCACCTTTTAAAACAGACCGAGCAGGCCTATGGTTTTGGTTGGTGTTGCTTCGAATAGAGTTTACAGGAATCCTTAGTTACCTAAAGACCCGGTGAGCACTTACCTCACCTTTCCACCCTTACCACATACGTGGCGGTATATTTCTGTTGCACTCGTCCGAGGGTCGCCCCTGGCAGCCGTTAGCTGCTATTCTGCTCTGTGAAGCTCGGACTTTCCTCAGGGATAATCCCCGCGACCGTTTAGCCAACTTAAAGCTAAAAGTATTTTAACACACTTTTTTAAATTTAACAAGATAAAAAAGCAGATGCTTAATGCATCTGCTTTTTTGTTATATTTCATAATCTACTGCTGAGCGACCTTTGATTACTTCGTGCACATATTTTTTTACAACCAAGTGTTCAGGATGATCAGCATAAACAGCTAATGCTTCTTTGTTTTCAAAAACAGAATATAATGCAATATCGTATTCGCCACCGTTATAGTTAAAGCCAACCTCCATAGAAATTAAGCCATCTATTTTGCCCAGTAGCGATAAAAGCATTTCCTTCATCTTAGGCATTACTATTTGCTTTTCAAGCTCATCCTTAATTTGCCAAAAAACTATATGTTTAATCATAAGGTAACACTCACTTTTCCGCCTTCTACAAGCGTTGTAGCATAAGGTGTACCGCTACTGTTGGTTACTTCATCAACCTTAACGGTAATTTCTGTGCTACCACTTGCACCCGCTTTTACAGTAAAGTCAATAGCGTCTAATACTGCATTAGCGGTTAATGGAGTGTCTGTATAACAAACAACCTTCAAACTGCCTTCGCTGATTACGTTGGCGCCGCCAATAAAGTTTTGCGCGGCTGTAAATTGATTAAACTCAAGCTTTGATGCATCATAAGTAACGGTTAATTCATAACCTGCAATATTACCGCCAAGCTTATCGGCATTACTTAAGGAAATATTTAGTTTAACACCGTCTTCATTAACTGTAGCAGAAGGAGTAAAACCTGTCTTTTTAACGGTGTTTAAAGGTAAGGTTTCATAACCATCCCAGTCTGCTAAATGTCTTTTTAGTGTGGTAATATCTTTAATTGTAATAGAACCGTCACCGTTAACGTCTGCCGCAGCTGCAACAAATGTAATTCCATCCCAGTCTGCTAAATATCTCTTTAATGCGGTAATATCTTTAATTGTAATAAAACCGTCACCGTTAACGTCACCACATAAAACGTCGGGTACTTCAACATAGGTAGTAGCCGCAATTAATGTTTGGGCATAGATTCTGTTAGCAAAGTCGTTACCGTGGTTAATGTTTTGGCTTAAATAGTCAGAAACGTTTTTAGATTTTACAATTTCTTTAAAGTAGCTTGTAACGGTTGCAACACCAATTAAGCTATCAGCCGCCGCAATTTCTAACAACGCATTTTCGTAACCTGTGAAGGTATCAACACTAAAACGAGAGCAGTTAATGTTTGGTAGGAATGGAGATACTAGTAAGAACTCGGTATCTGCACCCGCGGTCTCGCGAACCTTAGTAATAATTTCTTGAATGTTTGCTTTATAATTTTCTACGCTTGTGTAATTATCAAGTGAATCATTTAAACCAAATGCAATAACTACAAGATCAGGTGTTTCACTAATTAATCCTAAACGAGCAACTATATTGTTTTTGCCCCAAGCTGAATCCTTACCACTTAAAGCAAGATTTCTTGCAGTAATGTTTGCATTAGGATATCTGCTTTCTAGGTTTTCAATAAACATATTTGCCCAAGTGGATGCATAAGGCTTAACGTTTAGTGAATCAACCTTGGTGGTTGAGTTATCAGCATTATATACCGTTTGATTTAAACCGCTAGAAGACCAACCAACAGTTACGCTATCGCCAAAGAAAACAATATTTAAGTCTTGGCTGTTTGTCAGCTTATTAACGGTGGTGGGGATTTTTGCGGTTTGATCTTTTTGTGTAAAGCCTGTAAAACCACCATTCCAAGTAGTTGTATGTTTATATGTAACAGCTATTCCGTATGCGGGAATTACGTCATCACCCCAAGTGGAGATATGCTGTGTATCACTTACCGGCCAAGATTTTTCCCAATCTGAAGAAGAAGCAGTAATATCTTTAATTGGCGCATTTTGGTATTGTGGAATACCACCGTCTGCCAAAATCTTTAATTTACCGTCTGCGGTTACTTCGTAGTCAACACCTAAAACGTAGTGCTTATCTAAACCATAATTACGAACAGAAATAATTTCTGAAATTGGATATAAAAGTTGAATTTCATCTCTGCCAATATAGTTTAGTGCTACTTCGTGATAAACGGTATCTCCCTTAGAAATATCTGCAGTATAAATTTCGGTATCATATTTGGTTAAATCTTTACCGTCACTGGTTTTACCGGCAAGTGGAAGATTTTCGTCGCCTTCTACACTAACCGCAATTGTGGTATTACCATCTACTGTAAATTCGTAAATACCGTTTTCATCAGCAGTTAATGCTGTACCGTTTTGTGTTACAGAAATAATTTCTTTTGCAGCAATAACTTTAAAGGTAAAGATTGAACCGTCTGCTACGGGAGCATCTTCTATACCGTCGATAATTTCAATTCTTGCTGATTCTTTTAAATTATAGGATATTTCCACAGGAACCATTTCCTCTAATTCAATATTATCAATAAACATTACACCGTTATGATGATCAAAAGGAATTAAAACCTTTTCGCTGTTACCGCTATTGAAAATTACGGTGCGTTTTACCCATCTGCCGTATGCAGAGGTATCTGAATAATAACCTTCTATTGCAACCTGGCCTTCAACGTCTGTATTAACGTAAGAATCGGGTTCTCCGTTAGCATTTTGTGCATAAATTGTGCTAACGTCTTCAATACCAATTAGCTTTGTTTGGCTAAAGTTTAGTTCGTGATTTTCAGCCGTTGCATAGTAATAATAGGTTAAAATATAGTTTTTATTATTTTTAACGTTTGCTACCTTACATAATGCTTGCCAACGATTTCTAATCATCAGCATATTTTCGCCAAAAGGAGTTTCAGGAGTTGTGGGATTTTCGTTATTACCGTTTGCGGTGTATGCATAGGTTGTATTTTCTTTAACTACCCAACCACCTGCGTAAACACCGCCAACGAAATCAGCCGCATTCATAACCTGTGTTGGACTTGTATAGTTTGCACCACTTGACCAAATTTGCTTGTTATTATCTAATGTTCCACCGGGTTGTGCAGTTGTGTTTTCAAAAGAACCATCGGTTATAACTTCTTTTGGAACCTGTTTTAATGATAGGTTATCAACTACAACTGTTAGATAAACGCTGTCAACCTTTTCGTTAGAAGCATATAAAGGTAATGCAACGGTTGTAAATTCACCAGAGTTAAACCGAAGCTTAACGGTGGTCCAGGTATTTAACACACCGTTTTCACCTAAAACGTTTGTGATTTCGGTTGTTGTAATATTGGTTACTGCAGGATATGCATCAGTTTCGCTTTCGCCTATACCTGTGCCACCTGCCGAAATATAAACCTTATTACCGTTTAAAATTGGTAAGCGTGTAACATCGTCTGCAAAACCAATTACACCATAAGCCGATGGATTAGATAATGCTAATTTTTCTTGATAATAATCATAGGTAAATTCATAAAGAGTATTTGGTTTAACCTTAACAACCTTATATGTTACGTGGTCAGGGCTATTTAATTGTAATGCTTTGGTGCCACCATAAGGAGAAGCATCAACAACAACACCGCTACCGTAAGCCGACATTGTCCAACCGTTGGATTTAATATCAACCCAAGTTAATTTATTAATACCATTACCGGAAATATAATGATATGCACCAGCATTTACGCCTGTGCCAACAGCATAATCTTCAAAGGTACCGTCTTCAATAATATTTCTTTCTTCTTCGGGTATTTCTTCAGGTTTTATAGGATCCACTGCGGGAGTGGAAGCTAATAAATCTTTTTCGTTAATAAAGTTTACTAAGGCTTCACTTGCGGCTACATGCGCTGCAGCATCAGGGTGACCTGCGTGAGCGCCCGTGTTTCTTGTCATACCAATTGAATAGAACTTACAAGCTTCGCCACCAACCTCTTCAATTGCGTTTTGAATAATGGTGTTCATTTCGCTTTCAGCAGGAAGCATCATACCATAAACCCAAATAATATTTGCGGCAGGGTTCTTTTCGCGAACATAATATAAGAAGTTTTTAAACTTTTCTTTAATTTCTTTAACTGTGTGAGTACCGTGTGTTATAGCGTAGTTATCGTTAGTACCTAGATTAATAATAACAATATCGGGTTGACGAGCATGATTATAGGTATCTTTATAACCATGTGAATAGTTTACAACGGGATATACCATATCCATTGTATCGTCGGTGTTACCGTTTGCGTGGCAAACAATACCAATACCGCTTTGTGAAAGAACACTAATATCGGTGTCTAACGCTTCTTTTGTTAAGAAAGCATAGGTTTTTGTACCGTCTTCACGAAGGCTTGTTGCGGTTTCTGTGCCGCTATATGGGTGAATACCCCAACCTGATGAAATAGAGTCGCGTATTACTTCAATATATTTGTCTTTATTGCTAGGCGCCGCAAGCGCAGTTGCGCCTTCGGGTAAAATAACACCACGAACAAACATTTTGCCTTGATAGTTTTCATCTGCACGATAAATTGAAATAGTGTGATCACCCGCCGGTAAATCTTCAGCAACTGTAACGTTAACGCTACCGGCTTTATCAACAACAAGTCTTTCAGGGCTTCTTTCACCATCAACGTAAACTGTTAAGTAATGTTCTTCACCAAATGCGTTTTTAAGTGAATCTACCTGTAAATTAACAATTGCATCGCCACTAAAGTTTGCCGAGAATTCAAAAGCAGATGCTGTGTAGAAAAGTGATGGCATACCATCTTTATAAACTGTTCTGCCTTGAGTTTTGTAGTTGTTGTTAATTTGTGAGAAGTTTGCAGCGTCGCCTGTTTCAATTAAATAAATATCGTCGTAATAAATAAAGGTATCATCAGCAATTGTATTACCCGCAAAGAATATACCAATTTGTTCAGTTGTGCTGTTTGTGGAAATGTCAATACTTACTGTTGTCCACTCATCGTTTATGGTAGAGTGTTGAAATTGATAAAAGCTTGTATAGTTGTTGTTACCATAATAGCTGTTTTTAAACGGGAATTCGGTAATACCTGTTAAATCTCTAACACCAACATGATCTATTGAGTTGCCGCTTGGTGCATAGTATTTAAAGCTTAAGGTGTAATTTTTATTGCCTTCAACCTTAACAACCTTACCTAAAGAGCTTCCGCCTTGTAAAGAGAAACTCTTAGTACCAGAAACTGCTTTTTCATCGGCAACAAACATTTTCATCCACTTACCTGCCGAAATCCAGCCGGATGCACCTGGTGTTGCATAATTACCATTAATGCCCGCGGTACCATCACGGATTGTGGCGTCACCTTGTAAATTATGGCCTACTGCATAATTTTCAAAGTTACTGTCGTTAATCATATTTTTAATTGTGGAAGAAAATCTTGCTTCTAAAACTTCATATGTTGCAGAATTATAATTTTCTGTAAAGGTTAAATCGGTTTTATAGGGTGTATCTTCGCCCCTTTTAAACCAACCAATAAAGGTAGAATAATCGTGAGTTACGCAAGCGGTATAGGTTAATGCTAAACCGTCATCAAGTGGTTGGTCATTTGGTGTAACGCTTGCAACACCACCAATACCACCGGCTCCTACAGTGTTAACAGTGACTTCAGCAGTTGGAATCTTCTTTAAAGAAAGATTATCAACAACAACTAGTTCTTTAGCAGCGTTAGAAGCGTAAAAAGGTAATGCAATATGAGTAAATATGCCCGAATTAAAGCGTAATTTTGCTTGAGTCCAATTATTAACCACACCATTTTCGCCTAAAACGTTTGTTACTTCGGTTAAAGTAATGTTGCTTACTGCAGGATATGTATCGGTTTCGCTTGTGCCAATACCTGTACCGCCACCCGAAATATAAATCTTATTACTATTTGAAATTGGCAAACGTGTAACATCATCGGCAAAACCAATTACACCATAAGCCGATGGATTAGAGATTGCCTGTTTTACTTGATAATAATCATAAGTAAATTCATAAAAAGTGTTTGGCTCAACCTTTACCACCTTATAGGTTACATGGTCAGGGCTGTTTAATTGCAAAGCTTTGCTACCGCCTACTGACGAAACATCAACAACCGATGCTTTACCATAAGCCGACATAGTCCAGCCGTTTTCTTTAATATCTACCCAACTTAATTTGTTAACACCGTTGCCGTCTACCCAATGGAATGCGCCACTAGTTAGCTCGGTATTAACTGCATAGCTTTCAAAGTCGCCATCGGTAATTAGGTTTGGGTTATCTGCCTTTGCAGTAATATTAGTTAATGCGGGTGCAACACCTACAAAAACCAACACTAAAGAAAGCATTACCGAAAGAATTTTTTTCATAAATTTTCCTCCACAAGATATATATTATATTTATATATACATACACATTTTATTATATAGTTTTTTGCGGATTTTCACAAGGCTAAAAAAACACTAAACAATAAAGTTTTTTTAGACCTTTTGCAAGAAAATGGCAATAAAAAAAGACGGTCAGATTTGACCGTCTTTAGCATTTTAACCTGTAATATAATTTTCAATTCTTACAATTTTATTCTGCTTATAATAAATTCTTGGAACTCTGCGGGAAACCGCACAAACAAGCTCGTAATTTATTGTATCTATAATATCGGCATTAAGGTCTGCAGAAAGGTTTTTACCAAAGATTTCTACCGTATCTCCCTCTTTTGCCTTTATGCCGGTAATATCAACCATCAGCTGATCCATACAAACGCGACCAACGATTTTTGCCTGAGCTTGGTTTACAAACAAATAACCTTTATTTGAAAGACTTCTTAAAATACCGTCTGCATACCCTACAGGAACCGTGGCTACCGTCATATCATTTTCAGCCAAGTAGGTTCTGCCATAACTTATGCTTTCACCTTTTTTTACGGTTTTAATTTGACTAATTACCGCTTTAAAGCTCATAACGGGCTCTAATTTTATTGGTAAATCTAAACCGCTATCCGGCTTTAAACCATACATTGCAATACCCACGCGACTATAGTTTAATTGCATATCGGGGTAATACAACATACCCGCAGAATTATTGCAGTGAATTTTTAAATCCTTACCCGTTTTTGCCTTAATTTCTGCAACGGTTGATAAAAATAATTCTGACTGCTTTTTAGTAAATTCTTTATTATCTTCGGCTGTGCTATCGGCCACTGCAAAGTGGGTAAAACAACCCGTAATATTAAGATTATGAAGCTTGTTTACTTCGGCAATTTCAAGTGTAGCGGTTTCTATTTGCTCTTTTGTCTGACAGCTAAAGCCTATGCGACTCATACCTGTATCTATTTTTATGGTTACAGGTATTTTTATGCCGCGTTTTTTTGCCGCCGCATTTAATTCTTTGGCATAATTTAAAGAAAATACCGTTTGATTTATGTTATTTTCATATAACGAAAAGGCTAAATCGGTATCGGTATAGCCTAAAATTAAAATATTGCCAAGCACACCCACACGACGAAGCTCTTCTGCTTCTTCAATAGATGCAACCGCAAAATTATTTATACCCCATTTTTCTAAAAACGGAGCAATAACCGCAGCTCCATGACCGTAGGCATCGGCCTTTACAACCGCCATAAGCTCCCCGCTTTTAACGGTGGCGTTAATATTTTCAATATTGCTTTTTAAAGCATCTAAGTTAATTTCTGCCCAAGCGCGTTTGCCCTGCATTTTTTCACCTACTTAATAATTGAAAGTTGTTGTGTTTTCTAAAATTTTTAAATAGCTTTTTGCTTCTCTGATGGCTTTTTCTAAATTTAAGGTTTTGTGATTTCCGCATTCAACAGCACTATTACCAAAGACCTCTCCCTTATGATTGATTGTGTCTTTAAGCGCTTTAATTAAAACGCGTTTTGTTTCGTCATTATCTGCATTTCTAATAAGTAAATAAAATCCAGTCTGACAGCCCATTGGACCAAAATAAATTATTTTTTCTTTTAGTTCACCATTTCTTAAAAAGGTGGCTAACATATGCTCTAAAGTGTGCATAGTTTCGTTATCCATAAGACTATTGGTATTAGGCTTTTTTGTTCTTAAATCATATGTAGTAATATCGCCATCTATACGGGATACATAAAGCCCCGGCTCTAATTTTGTATGGTCAATAGTAAAAGAGGTAATTTTTTGCATTAAATTTCACCCTTGCTTTTAGCGGTTAAATAGGCGTTTATAAATAGGTCAATATCGCCATCCATAACAGCATTTATATTACCGTTTTCGGCATTTGTGCGGTGGTCTTTTGCCAATGTGTATGGCATAAAAACGTAAGAACGTATCTGACTACCCCAGGCAATTTCTGTTTTTACACCCTTTATATCTTCTATTTTGTCTAAATGCTCACGCTCTTTAATTTCTACAAGCTTACTTTTGAGCATTTTTAGGGCTACTTCACGGTTTTGATGTTGACTCCTTTCATTCTGACAAGCAACAATAATGCCGGTGGGAAGGTGGGTAATTCTTACTGCGCTTTCGGTTTTGTTAACGTGCTGACCACCTGCGCCGCCGCTACGGTAAGTATCTACCTTTAGGTCTTCTTCCTTTATTTCAATGTTTGCGTCATCATCAATTTCGGGCATAACTTCAAGTGAAGCAAAGGAAGTGTGTCTTCTGCCCGATGCATCAAAAGGAGAAATGCGAACAAGTCTATGAACACCGTTTTCTCCCTTTAAATAACCGTAAGCATTAAGCCCTTCAACCGATAACACGCAAGATTTTAATCCCGCTTCTTCACCGTCTAAAAAGTCAATAGTTTTAACCTTAAAGCCATGTCTTTCACCCCAACGGGTGTACATACGAACAAGCATTTCATTCCAGTCTTGGGCTTCTGTGCCACCCGCTCCCGCATGAAAGGTAAGAATTGCATTGTTACTGTCATATTCGCCCGAAAGTAAGGTTGATAATGTAATTGCTTCTAAATCTGAATAAAACTTGTTTAAATACTCGTTTATTTCATCTAAAAGCGATTCATCATTTTCTTCGTTGGCCATTTCAATTAAAGTTAAGGTATCTTCATAAGTGCTTTTTAAAGCATTATAACTATTTATTTTTGCTTTTTTTGCGCTGATTTCTTTAAGCACCTTTTGACTGTTTTCAGGGTCATCCCAAAAACCGTTTAAAGCGGTCTGCTCTTCTAAAACAGCGACGGTTTTTACTGAAGAATCAATTTCTAAAGTGTTATAAAGCTCAGATAATTCCTTTTCTTTAGCTTTAAGCTCCAGCGCCTTTTCATCAAGCTCTATCATAGCTTCCTCCAAATGCGTACCAATTATCTATGTTGCAAAATTCTATTATTTTCATTCCGCTTTGCTCTAAAGCTTGTTTCACTTCATCTTCGCGGCCTTCAATAATACCGGAACATATAAAAATTCCGTTTTCTTTTAATAGCGGTTTTATTTTATCACTTAAATATATTATAACATCTGCCACAATATTGGCAACTATTATATCAAATTTTCCGTCAACTTCTTTTATGGCATCTCCCACAAAAAACTCGGTATTATCAGTTGCACCGTTTATTTTAGCGGTTTCTTTTGAAACCTTAACCGCTGTTTCGTCAATATCAACACCCAAAGCTTTTTTTGCGCCAAGAAGGGCTGATGCTACCGATAATATACCGCTACCACAACCAATATCTAATATTTCAGTATTTGGTGCAACGTATTTATCCAATAGTTCTAAACACATTGAAGTTGTTGCGTGTGTGCCGGTGCCAAAAGCAGCACCTGGATCTATTTTTAAAATTTTACGCGTGGTATTATCCACTTCTTCCCAAGACGGTAAAATAAGCAGATTTTCACCAATTTCTTTTTTCTTAAAGTACTTTTTCCAGTTGTTTAAATAGTCTTTAGAAAAAACCTCACCCGTGGTTATTTCGTACTCAATTTTTTCTGCATTTAAGCGTTCTTGTAAAAACGAAAGAGCTTCTAACGGACTTTCTTCAAGCGGTAAATAAATGTGTATAAAAGCAACAGTCTTATCACGCATTAAAAGTTCTTCATCAATTAAATCTATATGAGCTATTGCCACAGCCTCTGTTTCTAAATCGGAATAGTCTTCTATGTAAATTCCGTAAGGCACCGTCATATTGGCAATGGCCGATGCCATTTCCAAATCTTCAGTTTTAATTTTTAAGGTTATTTCGTTAAAGTCCATTTACAATCCCTCCACCGCAAGCGGTCCCCCTCCCTTTGCACAAGGGAGGCTTTTTTAAGAGTTTAAATCTTTATATTTTAAGATTAAATTTTTAATAAATTTTAATGTCGTAAAATGTAGTCATAAAGCGTAAGATTTTTGTACAGATTTTTGCAATGTGGAGTGACGGTAAGGTTGTAAAACTCTAAAGCA
>JAZNNZ010000088.1:0-2237 GCA_045580525.1 Acutalibacteraceae bacterium | reverse complement strand
CTGACAATGTTTTAACTTCCTTTTTATTTTTATATGCCGATTATACACAATTTTTTGCAACTTGGCAAGTGGTTTTAATGCGAAATTTGAAATATTTTTAAAAAATTTACAAATTTTTGAAATGGGCTTTACCAAAAGGAGTAAAACTTTAGAAAAAGTAAGACTAAAAAGCGCAAAGCCTATGGCCGCACCAACAAAACAAAAACCCCTTAATTCACCGTTGGTCCTTAAAAGAAAAAAGCAAAAGAAAATTACCGTTATTATTAGAAAATACAAAACATCCAATATAAAAACGGTAATCGCTTTTGGTTTTTTTACACGCCTTATTATTTTAAAAATATCATATAAAAACGAAAGCCCCAGACCCAAAATTACAGAGAATAAAAAGGTGGTGGCCTGATTGCCTATACCTATTTCCCACATTACTTAAATACGCGGGACAAAAAGCCTTTTTGTTTATTTTCGTTTGTATATCCCAAAGCAAAAATATTGCCCTGCATTTTTAAATCTCCCGTCTCGGTTGAAAAGCTATCAATATGGAGCTCTTCACCTTTAATGGTAAGCTCTCCCATTGTTGTTTGCAAAACAATAAGATTTTCTTCAAAGCTTTTGCAATCGTTAACACCCGAAATATTTAAGGTTTTGCGGCTTTCCATAATAATATTATGCATAAAGTTTCCCCCTTACATAATACTATTCGAAAGAAAAAAGTTTTATTCTATAATTCTGAACATACTTTCTGCGTCTTCTTTTTTGGTACTCTCTTTTAAAGCCAAAACTTCTATTAAGACGGTCTTTTGAGCAAAATCTATACTGATTTTATCACCAATTTTTACGTCGTACGAAGCACGTAAGGGCTTATCTCCCATTTTTACGCGTCCGCTATCACAGGCTTCATTTGCAATGGTTCTGCGCTTTATTATGCGCGAAACCTTTAAAAATTTATCTAATCTCATAATTCACCTAAAAAAACAGGGTTGTTCAAACGAACAACCCTATTTATTTTATTATTGCTTATTATTGGATAGCTTCTTTTAATGCTTTACCAGCTTTGAATGCGGGAGCTTTAGAAGCAGCAATTTTAATGGTTTCACCAGTTTTGGGGTTGATACCGTTTCTAGCTGCACGAGCTTTAACTTCGAAAGTACCAAAGCCAACTAATTGAACCTTTTTACCTGCTTTTAATTCTGCTGCGATGCTGTCAATAACAGCTGCTAATGCTTTATCAGCATCTTTTTTAGAAAGACCAGCTTTTTCTGCTACTGCTGCAATTAATTCGGTTTTGTTCATTTTATATTCCTCCAAAAAATTATAGATATATTTCACAGGTTTTCCTGTTGAAATCATTTTTCCTCTCTTTTTACTTCATCCCAAAGTAAATCAAGCGTTTTTAAATCGGCATTTTCCATTTCAATGCCTTTTTCTATTGCCTTTTGTTCTACCTTACTAAAACGATTTATAAACTTTGCAGTTGCACCGTTTAAGGCGTCTTCCGGGTTAGTATTTATAAAACGAGAAAGGTTAACAACAGCAAAAAGCAAATCTCCTAATTCCATAGAAGCCTTTTCAGTATTGCCATTATTAATTTCTTCAGCAACCTCGTTTGCTTCTTCCAACACTTTATTGAGTGCTCCGTTTACTTCATCCCAATCAAAACCAGCCTTTTTGGCGCGACGTTGCACCTTTTCGGCTTTAAGTAATGCCGGCAGAGCTTTTGGAACAGCTAAAAGCGTGTCGGTATAGGATGTTTGCTTTTTTTCTTCCATTTTTATGCGGTCCCAATTTTGCAAAATTTCATCGGTTCCGCTGACCTTTAAATTTTCAAAAACATGTGGGTGTCTTAAAATCATCTTTTTAGAAACACCGTCACAAATATCGTCAAAATTAAAGTGACCGTTTTCACTTGCTATTTGAGAATTAAGAACTATTAGCATAAGTAAATCGCCAAGTTCTTCTTTAAGGCCTAATACATCATCATTCTCTGCGGCATCTACCGCTTCATAGGCTTCTTCAAGTAAACCTTTATTTAATGATTTATGTGTTTGTGCCCTATCCCAAGAGCAACCCTTTTCACTTCTTAATATTCTCATAATATTTACAAGATCTTGTATATTATAAGAAGATATTTGGGTTATTTCGCCGATATTTTCTATATCTATTTGTACCACATTTTTCACCTAAAATCAATAGTTATTTTGCGATTTTTTAGTAAAAATAGCTATTTTTTATTAATTTAT
>JAZNNZ010000087.1:0-5526 GCA_045580525.1 Acutalibacteraceae bacterium | reverse complement strand
TATGCTAACACACAATAACGGGGGTATTGTTTTGAAAACCTTAAAGGATATAAGGGTGGGTAAAACTGCAAAGGTAGTAAAGCTTCACGGTGAAGGACCATTAAGACGAAGAATTATGGATATGGGCATTACTAAGGGCGTTGAAATATATGTTAGAAAGGCCGCTCCTTTAGGAGATCCTATAGAAATTAATCTACGCGGTTATGAGCTTTCAATAAGAAAAGCCGATGCCGATTTAATTGAGGTAGAATAGTTCATTTATTTTAGCATATAGTTTTATGAAAGAAGGAAAAGTTTGTGTTTAAAATTGCACTTGCAGGTAATCCAAATAGCGGTAAAACCACGTTGTTTAATGCGCTTACAGGTTCTAACCAGTATGTTGGCAACTGGCCGGGCGTAACGGTTGAGAAAAAAGAAGGTAAGCTTAAAAAAGATAATCAGGTTGTTTTAACAGACCTACCCGGTATATATTCATTATCCCCCTATACTTTAGAAGAAATTGTAGCCAGAGATTATCTTATTAAAGAATACCCCGATGCCATTTTAAATATAGTTGATGGCACCAATTTAGAAAGAAACTTATATTTAACCACACAGCTTATGGAGCTGGGTATTCCGGTTGTAATTGCCATTAATATGATGGACATTGTACGTAAAAACGGTGAAAAAATTAATACCGAAAAATTATCAACCGCAATAGGCTGTGAGATAGTTGAAATTTCTGCATTAAAGGGAACCGGCATTGAAGAAGCCGCAGATGCCGCCATTAAGGCTGCTAAAAACGGTAAAAAAATGCCAACCCATATTTTTAGCGGAAGACTTGAACATGCTTTAGCTCATATTGAAGAAAGAGCAATTCATTCGCTTCCTGAAGAATTACAGCGTTGGTATGCAATTAAGATTTTTGAAAGAGATGAAAAGGTTTTAAAAGAATTAAAGCTCACTAAAAAAACCATAGAACATATTGAACAAGATATTGCTTTAGTAGAAGCAGAACTTCAGGATGATGCAGAAAGCATTATTACAAACGAAAGATACGAATACGTAGATAAGATACTTAAAGGCTCTTACAAAAAGAAGCCCGCAGGTAACTTTACACTTTCTGATAAAATAGACAGAGTTGTTACCAACCGTATTTTAGCGCTTCCAATTTTCGTTGGAGTTATGTGGCTTGTTTACACCATCTCTATTGGTACAATAGGAGACTGGACCGTTGGTTTTATGAACGATACATTGTTTGCAGAAACCATTATTCCGTTTATTACTGATACTCTGACAAATATGGCGGTTGCCCCTTGGCTTATAAGCCTGGTTGCAGACGGTATTATAGGTGGTGTTGGGGCAGTACTTGGTTTTGTACCGCAAATGGTAATATTGTTTTTACTTTTATCACTACTTGAAGACTGCGGCTATATGGCACGTGTTGCTTTTATAATGGATAGACTCTTTAGAAAATTTGGTCTTTCGGGTAAAAGCTTTATTCCAATGCTTGTAGCTACAGGCTGTGGTGTACCCGGCATTATGGCTTCACGTACAATTGAGCAAGACAGAGACCGCAAAATGACAATTATGACCACCGGCTTTATTCCCTGTGGCGCAAAAATGCCAATTGTTGGTCTTGTTGCAGGGGCCCTTTTTGGCGGCAGCGGTTTAATAGCTACAGCATCATATTTTATTGGTGTTGCGGCGGTTATTGTATCTGGACTTATGTTAAAGAAAACCAAGCCCTTTAGAGGTAATCCCGCACCATTTGTTATGGAATTACCTGCTTATCATGCACCGGTTGCAAGTAACATTTTAAGAACTACTTTTGAGCGTGGCTGGTCCTTTATTAAACGCGCAGGTACCGTTATTTTGGCGGCAAGTGTAATAATTTGGGTGCTTAACAGCCTTTCGTTTGAAAATGGTTTCCACTTTATTACCGAAGAAAATGGTGGCAGCACCGTATTAGAGGTTATTGGTGGCTTTGTGGCCCCAATTTTCACTCCCTTAGGCTTTGGCAACTGGCAAGCAACGGTAGCAACCGTTTTAGGTCTTGTTGCAAAAGAAGAAGTAGTTGGCGTGTTTGGAGCACTTGGTCTTGGTACAGCAGAACAGGCTATGGTTACAGTATTTAACGGTAGCGCACTAAGTGGCTTTAGCTTTTTAGTGTTTAACCTATTATGCGCACCCTGCTTTGCTGCAATGGGCGCAATTAAAAGAGAAATGAACAACTGGCGCTGGTCGGTTGGTGCAATTACATATATGTGCGTGTTTGCATATGCAATTTGCTTAATGATAAACCAATTCGGTTTATGGTTTGTGGGCGGCGGTAATATTATAGGCACAGTAGTTGCAAGTGTAATTTTATTATTTATGTTATTTATGCTTTTTCGCCCCTATAAAGAAAACGAATTAAAAACACAGGTTGCTTAAAGGAGTTTATATGAACTGGCAAACTATTTTAATTTTAGCAATAATTATTGCGGTTGTTGCGGCAATAATTATTAAAGGTATTATAAATAAGAAAAATGGCAAAACCTCCTGCAGTTGTGGTTGTGAAGGCTGTGCTATGAAAAATTCCTGCCACAGTAACGATAAATAAAACGAATAATGTTAATAAAAACCGACCGTCTTATAATAAAACGGTCGGTTTTAATTTATCTTAATGGCAGACCAAAGCTTACAGATAAAGCCTTATTTACTTTATTCATAGAGATTTCATCAAGATCTCCCATTTTTTCACGCAGTCTGGTTTTATCAATAGTACGCACCTGTTCAAGTAGTATTACCGAGTTTTTTTGAAGACCGCTATGGGCATTATCAATAGAAATGTGGGTTGGTAGCTTTGCCTTTTCTTGTTGGCTGGTTATGGCCGCCGCAATAACCGTTGGACTATGCTTGTTACCAACGTCGTTTTGAACAATTAGTACGGGGCGTATACCGCCCTGCTCACTGCCAATAACGGGGCTTAGGTCTGCATAATAAATCTCTCCACGTTTAACCGTCATTTTATAAATCCCTTCTAATAAAGCTTTCTAAAAATATTTTTGTCTATATTTTTACGGTTTAATCGCAAAAAGAAAAATTTTACGATTTAGTCTATAATATGAGAAAAAGTTGTATAAAGTGAGTTGACTAAACGGGTAAAAAAGGTTAAAATGAATATACTAAAAGAAAGGTGAATAAATATGAGTAACGAATACGGTAACGATATTATTAAATTAACAGACGACGAAGGAAAGGAATATTCCTTTGAAGTATTAGATGCAGTTGAAACTGATGATGGCAGATACGTTGCATTAATGCCTGTTTTTGATGACCCAAAGGAAATGCTTGACGATGAAGGCGATCTTGTTATTGCCGAAGTTAAGGTTGATGAAAACGGAGACGAATATTTTTCTGATATTGAAGATGACGATGAATATGATACCGTTGCAGACCTGTTTATTGAAAGATTAAGCGAATTGTACGACGTAGAAAGCAAGTAATCACGCTTTTTCCTGCTGTTTTCGTGTATGATATCACATAACCCTACAAGTATATAATATTGGATCTATATCGCTCTGTGGGTCCGGCAGACCTCCCGATTTTTTCGGACGAAGGGAGCGCAAAGCAGAGCTGCGGTCGATTACTTCATTTAATGGAGGTTATATACGATATCTTGCGAAATGGCGGGGTAAACATAATAAAAAATGAGTTCGGGTTTTACCGAACTCTTTTTATTTTTATATTTTGCTTTATTAGATAGCGCCAAAGATAAACTTGCAAACAAATAGTAAAGCAATAATTGTAACTGCAATATCTTTCTTTTGGTATTTACCGGTAAATAGTGTAATTAATAAATAAGCAATAGAACCAATACCAATACCGTTTGCAATTGAATAAGTTAGGGGCATCATAACTAATGTTAAGAATGCGGGAACAGCGCTACGAATATCTTCCATATCAACCTTAGCAAAGTTTTTGCACATTAAAACACCAACGTAAATAAGGGCGGGTGCGGTAGCTGCTGCAGGAATGATAGAAGCAACGGGAGAAAGGAATAAGCATAAAATAAAGCATAGAGAAGTTACTAAGCTTGTAAGTCCTGTTCTGCCGCCGGCGGCAACACCGGATGCACATTCAACGAAGGTTGTAACGGTAGATGTACCGCAAACAGCACCGGAAACGGTAGCAATAGAGTCACAAGCCATAGACTTATCAATGTCAACGGGATCTCCGTTTTCGTCAAGCATATTAGCTTCACTAGCGGTACCGTAAAGTGTACCAATGGTGTCAAACATATCAACCATACAGAATGTAACAATAAGCATAATTACTGAGAAGATGCCGCCAATCATTTCGCCAGAGAAGGCATTCTTCCAGGATTCAGGATTAAATACTGCGGTAATACCGATTTCAGCAAAATCCTTAAATGGAGTGGTAACAGAGGTAATGTCAAAGGAGGGAACGGTCCAGGTTGCTAGGTAGTAGATAACGCTTGTAGCAAGAATGCCGATAAGCACAGAACCTTTAACCTTTAACTTAGAAAGAACTGCAATAATGATAAAGCCAAGTAATGCAATAATTGCAGGGGCAATATCAGCCCATTTTGCACCGTTAATTTTAACGAATTGAACTAATGTGTATTGGTTTGCTTGAATGATTCCAACGTTCTGGAAACCAATAAATGCAATAAATAAACCAATACCTGCGGGAATTGCCTTTTTAATGCAGTCGGGCATTGCTTTTGCAATGTAGCTTCTTGCACCGGTAATAGAAAGTAGTAGGAAAATTAAACCTGAAACAAGGATAATAACTAAACCTGCTTGATAACCCTTAATTACATCGCCGCCATTTACAATCTGGGGAAGAACAAAGGATGTAAAGAAGAATGAGTTTAGTCCCATACCACAAGCCTGTGCAAAGGGAAGTTTTGCGTAAAGTGAATACAAAATTGTGCCAATAAAAGCACCTAATATAGAAGCAATGTATACTGCATTCCATATTTTTCCGGCTCCTGCTACGTCAAAGCTAAAGCCAATCATTTGGTTGGGGTTTACAATAATAATATAAGCCATTGCGAAAAATGTTGTAAGACCCGCGATGATTTCAGTTTTTACGTTTGAACCGCGTTCTGAAATCTTAAAAAACTTGTCCATTGTTTACACACTCCTTTTTAAAAAAATTTTAGGACATTATAATTATATACTATATGTTGTGGCATCGACAAGCATCAAAACACAATTTGTATAATTTTCTACAATTTTCAACAAAAGTTATAAAGTAGTACAAAACTTTTTGTTGAAAATATAAAATGATATGTTTTTAATAGAAAAACAAAAGCAAAAAATCCCCGTACTAATGGTACGAGAATTATTTGAATGTGTGTACAAATTCGAACCCTTTTAAAATTTTGACCTATGTGTTCGAACTACTACATATATTTAGGAATGGTGTTTTATAGTTATAAATCAATGGTGATTTCGTATTTATCATCAATAAGAATATAGTTCACATTATATAACTGCGCAAGTTTTAAGATTTCGGCATTGTCTACCAGCA
>JAZNNZ010000086.1:0-3186 GCA_045580525.1 Acutalibacteraceae bacterium | reverse complement strand
CGGTATTTTTAGATGGTAGTGTAAATTTAAAAGATATAAAAATGCTAGTAGATATTAGTTATAATCTTGTTAATAAGAAATAGCCTTTGAAAATAGAAATATTGTGTGTTATAATTTTAACATAAATTATAGGAGTGTTTTTTATGAGTAGTTTTGAAAATTTAAGAATTGTTGATAACTTTTATCAAACCTCACTTTTCTTTCCAATGCCAACTGTAATTATAAGTACGTTATGTGAAGATGGTTCTACGAATTTAGGACCCTATTCTTTAGTTCAACCATATTACGTTGCGGGTAAAGATTATTATGCAATGCTTTTATGTTGCCGTAATTCTTCCAATACTGCTCAAAATATTTTACGCAACGGTAAATGCACTTTAAACTTTATAGATGATAATCCTAAAACATTTAAAGAAGCGGTTAAACTTTCTTGGCCTGGCGATAAACCCGAAGAAAAAATGCCAAAATGCAAGTTTAAATTAGAAAAAAGTTTACTTGAAGAAGAAACAGGCGAAGTAAGACCTATGGTTTTAAGCGATGCTATTGAAGCTATTGAATGTACCTGGGTGCGTGAACTTGATGGCGCAGATAAAGATAAAGCAGGGGAATTAAATGGTTATGAAGGACCATATCATGATTTTAATGGTATTACAAGTAAGTTTGGTGCCCACTTTATTTTAAAGATTGATAAAATCTTAATGAAGAAAAAATACAGCGATGCTATTATTAATGGCGTAAAAGCTAAAGATTTCCCGGCATTACCGGTTGATTATGGTTATAGAGATAGTAAAAACTTCTGGTTCCATAGAAAAACACGTATGAGAGCCGAACTTTTACAAATGCGTGAAGCATCATTAGAGTCGGTAAGATATGCTGCGGACCGTGTTGACGATAAGGTAAAATTTACAGATGACGCTTTAAAAACAGTTCTTGCTGTTCCGCGTGTATTTTTACCTCTTGTTTTAAAGGGCTGCGTTGATTGGGCAAAAGAAAATAACGTTGAGCTTATAACAGCCGAACATATGCAAATTATTAACGATAAACGCGCAAAAGAAAAGAATAAAACTAAAAAATAAAAAAATAAAACCGTTTAAGAAATTCTTAAACGGTTTTTATTATTATCTGTTTCCGTACATTTCTTGGTAATAGTTTTGGTATTCACCGTTAACGATGTTTTCCCACCATTCCTTATTTTCTAAGTACCAGTCAATAGTTTTCTTTATGCCATCTTCAAATTTAGTTTTAGGTAACCAACCTAGTTCAGCATGAATTTTAGCTGGGTCAATAGCATATCTTAAGTCGTGACCTGCACGGTCTTTTACATAAGTAATTAAATCTTCACCTTTGCCAAGATTTTCAATAATTAGCTTAACAACGTCAATGTTTTTCATTTCATTGTGACCACCGATGTTGTAAACTTCACCAATTCTACCATTATGAATAATTAAATCAATTGCAGAACAGTGATCTTCAACGTATAACCAGTCGCGAACGTTTAAACCTTCACCGTAAACAGGTAATGGTTTATCGTGAAGTGTGTTAATTATCATTAAAGGAATTAGTTTTTCAGGGAAGTGATATGGTCCATAGTTATTTGAACATCTTGAAATGGTAACAGGTGTGCCATAGGTTCTGTAGTAAGCTTGAACTAATAAGTCTGCAGAAGCTTTACTTGCAGAATATGGGCTAGAGGTGTGTATAGGAGTCGTTTCTGTGAAAAATAGGTCAGGTCTATCTAGGGGAAGATCACCATATACTTCATCGGTAGAAACCTGATGATATCTTTCAACACCGTATTTTTTAGTTGCATCCAAAAGCACTTGTGTACCTAAAATGTTGGTTTTTAAGAAAACTTCGGGTTCTAAAATAGAACGGTCAACGTGGCTTTCTGCCGCAAAGTTAACAACCTTATCAAACTTTTCTTCTTCAAATAATTTAAAAACAAATTCTCTATCGGTAATATCACCCTTAACAAATTTAAAATTAGGGTTTTCCATTGCTTTCTTAAGGGTATGTAAATTACCTGCATAGGTTAGTTTATCTAAAACAACAATTTTATAGTCAGGGTATTTATCAAGCATATAATAAGCAAAATTGCTTCCAATAAAACCTGCGCCACCTGTAACTAAAATTTTCATTATTATCACCTTTAAAATTAATATTTAATTTTACCTTCCATAATATTTGATAGGTGTTGACCATATAGAGATTTGCCATATTTTTGTATTGACTTTTTAACCTGTTCTTCGTCAATCCATCCGTTATTAAAAGCAATTTCTTCCGGAGCAGAAATTATAATTCCTTGACGAGTTTGAATTGTTTTAATAAAGTCTGATGCATCATGTAAGCTATCAACGGTGCCGGTATCTAACCAGGTGTATCCGCGACCAAGCAGCTTAACGTTAAGCTTGTCTTCTTCTAGATACATTTTATTTAAATCGGTAATTTCTAATTCGCCTCTTGCAGATGGTTTAACCTGCTTTGCTTTTTCAACAACATTGTTATCGTAAAAATATAGTCCTGTTACGCAATAGTTTGATTTTGGATGTTGCGGTTTTTCTTCAATAGATACTACTTTGTTATTTTCATCAAATTCAACAATACCAAATCTTTCGGGATCGTTAACGTAGTATCCAAAAACTGTAGCCTTACCGTGTTTGCTAGACTCAGCAGCTTCGCGCAAAAGTTTAACAAATCCACCGCCATAGAAAATATTGTCACCTAAAACCATAGCACAGCAATCATCACCAATAAATTCTTCGCCAATTATAAATGCCTGGGCTAGTCCATCAGGAGAAGGTTGTTCTGCATATGAAAGATTTACGCCAATATCTTTACCATCGCCAAGTAATTTTTTAAAATTTGGTAGGTCTTGGGGAGTAGAAATAATTAAAATATCTCTAATACCTGCTAGCATAAGGGTTGAAAGTGGGTAGAAAATCATTGGTTTATCATAAATGGGTAATAGTTGTTTTGATGTTACCATGGTTAATGGGTATAGTCTTGTACCTGAGCCGCCCGCTAAAATAATGCCTTTCATAAAAATCCTCCAAAATATTAAATTATAATTACTATAAGTACTTACTTTTTTATATTAACATACTATATGTAAATAATCAACAAATTTATTTGTTACGGTATATTGCTTTTTTGTTTTATTTGTAATATACTTAAAAAAGAAATAGA
>JAZNNZ010000085.1:0-1774 GCA_045580525.1 Acutalibacteraceae bacterium | reverse complement strand
TGCCTCCCCGCCATTGTCACCTGGATCATCGGGATCCGTTGTGGTGCCCCCTCCCTCCTGTTCGGGTGGAGCGGTTGGAGTTTTGGTAGAGGTAAGTGTTAGCACACAGTCAGTTAAAGCGTTAACGTTAATAACATAATCATTCGTGTAACCCGTTTCTGATCTGACGGTTAAAACTATCCGATTATCGCCCGTGGTTAAATTATAGGCCATTGGCGTTAACAGATATACGTTTGCAGGAACGGCAAAGTAGACGCTTGTGTCTTTATCAACCTGTAAACCATAGGTATACGTGTAGCGTGAAAAAGAAGGTGTTAGACCTTCAACCTCAATTGCATTAAAGTAATAGTTATTTTTGTTGTTATTCTTTTCGGGTTTAACGAAAGGTGTTTCGGGTAAAGAATTATCCTTATAAACAGGTATTCGGAAGGTTAAATATGTTGTTACATTACTTGCGTAAAGCTTACGTAAAATGGCTGCTGATGATACTTGATCGGCAACATTTTGTGCATATTGATGGTAAATTTTATTGGGATTTAAAATGTTGTAGTTTTTATAGAAATAGGTATCTTGATTGTAATACGGATTTTCCGGACTAGAGTTAACATAACCGTCGGCATATTTTTTTGCACCGCCAATAATTGAAGCTGAACGTGTGGTCCATCCCGCATTATAAGCATATTTAGAACCGTTGTTACGTTTATCGTCTTCGGTGGTGCCGTTTACACCAAAATTAAAAAAATTATAAACAGGAACACCTTCGTAGCTTAAATTACCGTTAGAAAAAATGGAACCGTTTGTTCCCTGCTCTTGAATAATTGTTGAAGCTAAAATATAAGGATTTACACCCGACTGCTGTGCTGCTGCCATAATTACAACGGCATAGTCCCCACCGTAAGCAGTATCGTTAGGATCTTCATAATTTGTTTCCATAAAACGACCCTTTAAAAGCTCACGAACACCTTCAACGTTTTGTGAATTGGGGTCATAGCTTTGCTTCATAAAAATATAAGCATCGTTAGGATTTAAGAAATTTCGCGGATCCATATAATAAGCAATAACCTCACGAGAAGCACCAAACCAGCGACCGTCAGTTACAACATAAGAGCCTGTGTTCCAGTCAAATGCACCGAATTCCATAGAACGCCAAGAAAAAAAATTATTATCAACAAGCTTTTGTGGAAAAACATTTTCTAACGCAATGGCTTTTTGATATGTAAGGTCAATGTTATCGGCGGTAAATATCCAATTGGGATATAACTTATGAAGTTCTCTCAAATACGGGTGGTAGCTTTCGGGAAATTCAGCCAATTGTTCTTCAAAAGGCTTTATGTTTTGGTCCGGAGGTGTAATTGTGTGGGTGGTTACAGTAATCAAATCCTCACGGATATAGCCTGTATATGTTTTGTCACCAAAATATTGAACGTTGTACCATATAAAAACGCTTTGAGTTTTAGGATTAATATTATTATTAATATCATTCTTAGTACCCAAAACAGATAAGACACTGCCGTTACTCAAGCTTGCAACAATTTGAACATCGCCTGTACCTGCATCTGCACGTAAATTTGCCTGATTACTGTTTTCAAGTGTAATTACACCGGTCATTATTGTGGTGGTGCCGGTATCATTATTTTCTTCCGCAACGACACTCAAAGCGCTAGTAAAAACTGAAATTAAGACTAACAAAACAAGGCAAACCGAAAGCAGTTTTTTAAACAATTATACCTCACCTCCACAAACAAAATTATCACAAATACATTATATATTAAAA
>JAZNNZ010000084.1:0-3006 GCA_045580525.1 Acutalibacteraceae bacterium | reverse complement strand
AAAAAATATGGTGCTTTATAAATTTACCGTTTTTGATAAAACGGGAGCATGTGAAATAACCTTATTTAATAATAAGTATTTGGCAGAAAGTCTTAAACAAAACGAAGAATATGTTTTTTACGGTAAATTATCTTTAGTTGGTAACAGCTTTATTAAAATGAGCTCTCCCTTGATTACAAAACCCGATGACGCCATTATTACACCGGTGTATCATCTTACAAAGGGACTTTATAACAAAAGTTTAATACGTATAATGCACAGCGCAATTACCTACTTAGAAAACCAAGAGTTTATTCCACAAGAAATACTTAAAAAATATAAGCTTATTTCACATAAACAGGCCATTGAAAACATACATTTTCCGTTAAGTCAAATGCACCTTAAACAAGCAAGAAGAAGGCTTATTTTTGAAGAACTGTTTTTGCTTAAAACGGGACAGCTTTTGCTTAAAGCTAAAAACCGCATTGCTAAAACCGAGCCAATAATAAATACCGATTTATCGGAATTTTATAACACCCTTCCCTTTACCCTTACAAATTCTCAACAAAATGCAATTAACGAATGCTTAAGCGATATGCAAAAGGATACACCTATGAACCGTTTGCTTCAGGGTGACGTTGGTTGCGGTAAAACCGCAGTAGCAGCCGCCCTTATTTTTGCGGCTAGTAAAAACCAAAAACAAAGCGTTTTAATGGCTCCAACCGGCATTTTGGCTTTTCAGCATTACAAAACACTTTGTACACTCCTTCCCTCTTTGAATATTGCTTTACTTGTTGGAAGCACACCAAAAAGGCAAAAGGACCAAATTAAAAAAGATTTTGCAAACGGTAAAATTGATTTAATTGTAGGTACACACGCGGTTATTACAGAAAAGGCTGATATTACGGGGGCTGCTTTGGTTATAACAGATGAACAGCACCGTTTTGGCGTTAAGCAACGCGCAACATTAGGCACAAAGGCAGGTAGTCCACATACGCTTTATATGTCGGCTACTCCCATTCCACGTACTTTAGGACTGGTTATTTACGGAGAGCTTGATATTAGTGTTATCTCTTCTTTACCTAAAGGACGTAAACCCATTAAAAGTATGCTTATTAACGAAGAAAAACGTCAAAGAGCTTTAAACTTTATTAAAGAACAACTAGACACCGGCAGACAGGCTTATATAATTTGTCCGCTTGTTGAAGAAGGCGAAACCGAGCTTATTTCTGCTACCGATTATGCCAAAAAGTTGCAAAATAAAACCTTTAACGGTTATAAGGTTGGTCTTTTACACGGTAAAATGAAGCAATCGCAAAAAGAAGCGGTTATGGAAAGCTTTTTAAAGGGCGAAATTCAACTGCTTGTTGCTACAACCATTGTTGAAGTTGGTGTTGACGTGCCAAATTCAACAATTATGTTAATTGAAAACGCCGAAAGGTTTGGCCTTTCAACGCTCCATCAGCTACGTGGCAGAATTGGGCGCGGAGAACATGAATCTTACTTTATAATGGTAAGTGAAAGCGATACCGAGCGTTTAAAAATAATGTGCAATAACCAAGATGGCTTTAAAATTGCTGAAGAAGATTTGCGGCTACGTGGCCCCGGCGACTTTTTAGGTCAGCGTCAGCACGGACTGCCTGAACTAAAAATGGCAAACCTGATTGATGACGGTATTGTTATGAAAATTGCGGGTGAAGAGGCTGAAAACATGTTAAAGCTTGACCCCACTTTACGCAAAAACCCTTTACTTTTGCACAAAGTTTTACAACTGTTTGACAATTTGGATTTAGATATATAAAAAGAAAAACCGTAGTTAAACTACGGTTTTTTTATTTCGTACCAGGCGGTATCACAAAGCTCGTCTGAGCCGAACTTTGCTTTCGCCTTTCCAAAGTGGGTAAAGGTCATTCCGCTTTTTTGCATTACACGCCCTGACGCTACATTTTCTACCCTATGCTCTGCAATAACACGCTCAAACCCGTTATTAAAAAGATGGTTTATTAATGCGGTCAGACTTTCTGTAAGATAGCCTTTATTCCAGTAATCAAAACAAAGCACGTAGCCTATTGTGGCTGTTTTGTTATCAACAGAAACTTCAACAGCGTCTATACAACCTATTGGCTCATTCTTTTCCTTTAGGGTTATTGCAAAACGGTACTCATAATTGTTTTTTGATTTATCTAAATAAGTTTTTAATAGTTCTTTGGTTTGCGCTACCGATTTATGGGGTGTCCACCGACACCACTTTGCAACCCTTTCGTCATATGTCCAGTTTTTAAACATTGCCAATTCATCCCCTTTTTCAAAAGGACGAAGCACCAATCTTTCGGTATAAATAACACTCATAATATCACCTTTAAAGATATTTTAGCATATTTAAAAAATAATATCAATATTTCTTGTAATAACGCTTATTTTGCTCTTGAAAAAGGACTAAAAAAGTCGTATAATTTATACATATATTAAAATTTAATAATGGAGTTTTTAAGATGGGTTGGTACATTGGAATTGATGGCGGTGGTACTAAAACCGCTTTCTGTCTTGGCAACGAAGATGGAAAACCTCTCTACAGCTTACGCAAAACCGGTTGTTCATATCAATCGATTGGTGCAGAAGCGGTAGTAGATTTATTAAAAAACGGTGTTTGTGAACTATTAGAACAAGCCGGTATTACAGCACAAGACTGTAAAGGATGCTGTGTGGGACTTCCCTGCTATGGCGAAAACAAACATATGGATGCTCTAATTTCTGATCGTATAAAAAGAGTTTTAGCCCCTATTCCCGTTCATATTGTTAACGATGGTGTTGTTGGTTGGGCAGGTTCTTTAGAATGTTCAGAGGGCATTCACCTTGTAGCCGGAACCGGCTCTATTGCCTTTGGCATGGGAGCCGATAAAAAGATGGTTAGAACCGGCGGCTGGTGTGAGTTTTTTGGAGACGAAGGCTCTTGCTATTGGGTTGGCAGAAAGGTTATGAGCCTTTTTTCTAAACAGGCTGACGGTCGTTTTCCTAAAACTGCTTTAT
>JAZNNZ010000083.1:0-1917 GCA_045580525.1 Acutalibacteraceae bacterium | reverse complement strand
TGAAACAGGCATCAACCCTGATGTAAGAGTTAAAGATTTAACTGAGGATGACATTTCAAAACTTCGTGATTACATTGAAAAGAATCTTGAAGTAGAGGGTGACAGACGTCGCTCAATCGCATTTGATATCAAACGTTTAATCGAAATTGGCAGTTATCGTGGTTTAAGACACCGTAAGGGTCTACCTGTTCGTGGTCAACGTTCAAAGACAAACGCAAGAACACGTAAGGGTCCTAAAAAGACAATTGCTAATAAGAAGAAATAAGCGGGGAGGAGTTAAATAATGGCACAGAAAAAAGGTACGACCCGCAGGCGTCGTGAGAAAAAGAATATTGAACGTGGCGCAGCACATATCCAATCCACATTCAATAATACCATTGTTACCATTACCGATATTAACGGAAACGCACTATCTTGGGCATCTGCCGGTGAATTAGGCTTCCGCGGTAGCAGAAAGTCCACCCCCTTCGCTGCGCAAAGCGCTGCTGAAACTGCAGCTAAGGCAGCTATGGAACACGGACTAAAAACCGTTGAAGTTTATGTAAAAGGCCCCGGTACAGGTCGTGAAGCAGCAAGCCGTGCATTACAAACTGCAGGACTAGAAGTTAATATGATTAAAGACGTAACTCCTATTCCTCATAACGGTTGCCGCCCGCCCAAAAGACGTCGTGTATAATTTGGAGGTGTAACGAAAAATGGCAAGATATACTGGTGCAGTATGCAGACTATGCCGTAGAGAAGGCCAAAAGCTATTCTTAAAAGGTGAACGCTGCTACTCTGGAAAATGTTCATTTGATCAAAGATCTTATGCACCCGGCCAACACGGTCAAGGTCGTAAGAAATCTTCTGAATACGGTCTACAGCTTCGCGCAAAGCAAAGAGCAAGACGTTTCTATGGTGTAAACGAAAAACAATTCGCACACTATTTTGAAATTGCTGAACGTAAACAAGGCGTTACCGGTGACAATCTATTACAAATCTTAGAAAGCCGCCTAGATAACGTAGTTTACAGAACAGGCTTTGCTTCTTCTCGTGCAGAAGCAAGACAATTAGTTGGCCACGGCCACTTTGAAGTAAATGGTCATCGTGTAGACATCGCTTCTTACAGACTATCTGCTGGTGATGTTATCACCGTATGTGAAAAAGCAAGAACAAGCGAAAAGATGAAGGCAGTTATTGAAGCAAATTCTGCTCGTCCTGTTCCCGCTTGGTGCGATGTAAACCATGACGAATTTACCGTTAAGGTTGTTAACCTACCTGAGCGCGATCAAATCGAAGCTCCTGTTGATGTACAACCCATCGTTGAATTCTATTCAAAATAATAAACACATTCTTGTGGTTTTATCTTACCGCACAAAGATAAGACTGACACTAATATAAAAGTGTGGAGAAAAGGAGCTTTATATGATAGAGATTGAAACACCAATTTTGGAAACGGTTGAAATTTCTCCCGAAGACAATTATGGTAAGTTCACACTTAAGCCCTTAGAAAGTGGTTACGGTACTACCTTAGGTAACAGCTTAAGAAGAGTATTGCTTTCTTCTTTACCGGGTGTAGCAGTAACATCAGTTAAAATTGACGGTGTTCTACACGAGTTTTCAACTATTGAAGGCGTTAAAGAAGACGTAACAGAGATTATTCTTAACATTAAAGGTTTAACCGCAAAATTACACAGCGACGGTCCAAAAACAGTTTATATTGAAGCTGAAGGTCCATGCGTTGTAACAGCAGGTTCCATTAAGACCGATTCTGAAGTTGAAATCTTAGATAAGGATCTATATATTGCTGAACTTACTGAAGGCGGCAAACTATTTATGGAAATTAATCTTGACCACGGTCGCGGATATGTTTCTGCAGAAGCAAACAAACCCGAACAAACCGTTGCAGGTTTAATTCCGGTTGACAGTATCTTTACC
>JAZNNZ010000082.1:0-2177 GCA_045580525.1 Acutalibacteraceae bacterium | reverse complement strand
TCACCACCGCTGGTCAAAACACCAATTGTTTTCATCATAATAGACCACTCCAAAAAAAGAAAAAACTAATTAGTTCAAAAATAAACCATTTTTGAAAATTATATCACAACTATTTTTATTATTCAACAATTTTTACGTTGTTTTCTCCAAAAATTTTGCATAATTTTTGGTATTTCTCATCTTTTACCGTAAAATTGGCAAAACGTTTATACAAAACACGCTTGTTTGTATCAGAAAATACAATTATAACCTGTGCGCCAAAATCATCGGTAATAATGCTTGAAAGCTCGTTAAGCTTTAATTTATCGGTAGAAAGGGCCCTTATATAAAGCTTTTGGAAATTAGCCTTTGGCTTTATAACCGCTTCAACCTTTTCGGCAATAAGCTCATTAGGTCGTTCCTCGCGTAAAGATACCTTACCGGTTATTTTTACAACGTTACTGTTAACCAGAGTTTCAACGTTCTCTGTATATTGGCGGGGAAAAACCGTAACACTCATACTACCCGAAGCATCTTCAACCGATAAAAACGCCATACTTTTACCGGTTTTAGTAAGCTTTGCGTTCATACCGTTAAGAAGCACCACAACCGTAACGGTGGCATTATCTTGGTATTCGCCCTTTAAAATGTCGGAAATTTTATCGGTTTTTATGGCGTTTATATAGCCCTCGTAATCTTTTAATGGGTGCCCCGAAAGATAAAGACCGGTTGACTCTTTTTCAAAAAGCAATAAATCTTTTCTTTCAAGCTCACGCACGTCGGGTAAAGTAAATTCACGCTTTTCTTCTAAAATGCCTTCGCCAAAGAATGAAAGCTGACCTGATAATTCACCCTTCTTTTCTGCTTCTACAACGTCAAAAATAATGTCAATACTCTGAAGCATCTGGCGGCGGTTTGCGCCTAAATTATCCATAGCGCCGCTTTTAATAAGTCCTTCAAGCGCACGTTTATTAAAGTCCTTACCGTAAAGTCTAAACACAAAATCATAATAAGAAGTAAAAGGACCGTTTAATTTTCTTTCATTTATTATAGATTCAATTACGCCGTAGCCTAAATTTTTTATGGCAAGTAAACCAAAACGAATACCCTTTTCTGTAACACTAAAATAATGTAGGCTTTCGTTTATAGAAGGCGGTAATACAGCAATACCAAGAGTATTACATTCACTAGAATATTTTGCTACCTTTTCTTCATTAGAAAGAACGCTTGTAAGTAGCGAAGCCATATATTCTTTTTCAAAATGGCATTTTAAATATGCGGTTTGATAAGCCACAACCGAATATGCCGCGGCGTGTGATTTATTAAAGGCATATGAAGAAAAGGCGGTAATTTCATCATAAAGCTTCAGCGCTTCTTGTTCTGGTACACCGTTATTAACGGCACCTATACATAATATGTTACCGTTTTCATCTTTGTCGCCATATAAAAAGGCCTGTTTTTCTTTTATAAGTACATCGTGCTTCTTTTTGCTCATGGCTCTGCGCACAATGTCGGCTCGTCCAAGCGAATAACCCGCCAAATCTCTGAAAATCTGCATAACCTGTTCTTGATAAACGATACAGCCAAAAGTAACGTCTAAAATGGGCTTTAGTAATGGGGAAGGATAGGTTATTTTTTCGGGGTTGTGGCGGTTTTCAATAAACTTTGGAATATACTGCATAGGACCCGGGCGGTAAAGTGAAATTGCCGCAATAAGGTCTTCAATACTGGTTGGCTGAAGTTTTCTCATCAGCTGCTTCATACCTTCAGATTCAAACTGAAATACGCCTTCTGTGTGGCCCTTTGCCATCATTTTAAAGGTGTCTTTATCGTCATAAGGAATATTGTCAATATTAAATAAAGGCTCATTTTTTCTGATAAGCTTTACCGTATCGGAAATAACCGTAAGGTTTCTTAAAGCCAAAAAGTCCATTTTAAGTAGCCCCAGCTCTTCTAGCTCGGTCATTGTAAATTGTGTAACAATGGCATCATCGTTATCTCCCAAAGCTAGAGGCACGTAGCTACTTACGGGTTTATCGGAAATAACAACGCCGGCCGCGTGCATAGAAGAGTGTCTTGGCATACCTTCAACCTTTTTGGCCATATTTACAAGCGCCTTTATGTTGTCATCTTCTTCTAGTAAATCTTTAAAATCCGCAGTTTGTTCAGCGGCTTCAATAGTAATATTAAGTTCGTTA
>JAZNNZ010000081.1:0-9563 GCA_045580525.1 Acutalibacteraceae bacterium | reverse complement strand
GATGTTTATATTGCTTAAAAAGATATTTTTGATATTTCTTTGTTTTATATTAATATTTAGTTTTGCTTCTTGTGATTTAAATCCTTTAGTAAATAAACTTACAGGCGACGTTGAAAGCAATGAAAGTGAAATTTTGGGCAAAGAACTTCCTGACGGATCTATTTTTTATTTTAGTGAATCAATTAAAAACAATAATTCTTTAGAATTTAAAGATCAAAACGGAACAGTTTTGTTAACTAACTCCGATATTAAAGAGGTTCAAGCCTTCTATGATGATCTTTATTTATATCATCTAAAACTTTTCTTTACCGAAAGCGGAACCGATAAGTTAGCACAAATAACCAAAAACTATAAATTTGATAAAATTTCAATTTGTTTAAACGATGCAGTTTTAATTGAACCTACAATACAAGATGAAATAACCACGGGCGAACTTATCATAAGTGGTGCTTGTTCCTCACAAAAAGAATTGTTTGAGTTGTTTGATAAACTAACAAAATAGATTTCAAATAAGATTGATGCTATTAAATAAAAGGCTTGAGTTTTCACTCAAGCCTTTATTTTATGCCTTTTTATTTTTTCTTATTCTGAAGTAATAGCCTATATAGTAGACTGCGGCAGATGCTATAAGCACCGCTAAAATAAGCAGCACCATATTGGTTAGCCAACCATAATTGGTATAGAAATCCTTAAATACTGCAAGGGGGCTTCTGACATAGGGAGATATGTAAAAGCAATTAACCTTATCATTAAAAATTAAATTAAAGCTTTGAGCCACTCCACAGGAAATTAAATAACAAATTGCCGCCTTTTTATAACCGGTTTTTGTGGTACACGCACGACCGCTTAAATATAAATAAAGACCAATAAAAATTAGCATCATATGCCAGATATATGCATGAAGTGTAAGGGTTATATATGGGTGATTAATGCCGCTGGGCTCAATAAACGCCATAATGCCGCCAAACATATTTACTGCAAACATAAATTCATACGCCCAGGAGTTATTTTTTTTATTTTTACAGAATGCGCAAAAAACGCTTAAATACATTGGCACACTGCAAAGCTGAAATGGAAAGCATCCAAAAAAGCCCCAATTATATGGGTTGATTGTCATATGAAAAGCGATTTTATAAATCTCGGTTAAAAGCAAAAAGCCGCCTGTTACACCCAAAACAATACGGTTTTGCTTATCATTAGTGTTTTTTAGTTTTATTGCCGCAAAAATTGTAATTGTTAAAAGAATGACCGTTGCAATTAAATGAAACCCACCGTAAGACACGGGTTTTTCCATTTCCCATGCGGTCCAATTTAAAAACTCTACCATAATAAAAACCTCTTTATTTATGATAAAGATATTTTAACATATTACGACACCTTTTGCAAATTTACTTTATATTTTTAAAAAGCATTTACATAAAATTTATGGTGTAGTATAATATAAGAAGTTTTAAAAAAGGAGGATACGCCATGGACGCTAAAAGCCACAATCTTATTGAAGGCTCTATTATAAAAAGCATGTTGCTTTTTGCCATGCCGGTGTTTTTAGGAAACGTTTTTCAACAGCTTTATAACACTTTTGACGCTTGGTGTGTTGGCTTCTTTTTGGGCGATGATGCATTAGCGGCAGTAAGTTCCTCCGGTAGTTTAATATTTTTAATGGTTAGCTTTTTTAACGGTCTTGCTATGGGGGCCGGTGTAATTATTGCAAAAGATTATGGAGCAAAAAATTATAAAAGTATGCATAACGCCATACATACCGCCATTGCTTTTGGCATAATTACGGGTTTAGCACTTACAATTTTTGGTGTTACTATGACCCCATTAATATTAAAATGGATGGGAACACCGCTTGAAGTATTGCCACAATCTATTACATATTTCAGGTTTTATTTTTACGGTGCCATTTTTACGGTAATGTATAATATTTTTGTGGGAATTTTACACGCTGTTGGAGACAGTAAGCATCCGCTTTATTATTTAATGTTTTCAACCTTTGTTAATATAGTTTTAGATTTATTATTTGTTGGTGGCTTTAAGCTTGGCGTTGGCTCTGCCGCAATTGCAACCACCATTTCGCAAGGGGTTAGCGCACTGCTTTGCTTTATTCATTTATTGAAAATTGAGTCACCATATAAAGTATATATTAATAAAATTCGTTTTCACAAGGACAGCTTAAAAAAGATTATTCGTTACGGACTTCCTTCGGGAGTTCAAAACAGCGTAATTGCACTTGCAAACGTGTTTGTTCAAACCAATATTAACAGCTTTGGTAAGGCAGCAATGGCTGGTTGCGGCTCTTATTCAAAATTAGAAGGCTTTGCATTTTTGCCCGTCACCTGTTTTACACAGGCTCTTTCAACCTTTGTTGGTCAAAATCTTGGAGCAAAGCAGTATAAAAGAGTAAAGAAAGGTGTTACATTTGGCATTGTTTGCAGCTGTCTTATTGCTGAAATAATTGGTTTAGTTTCTTATATTTTTGCTCCACAGCTTATAGGGGCATTTAGTAAAACCCAAGAGGCCATTAGCTTTGGTACACAGCATATGCGCACCATTTGTCTGTTTTATTTTTTACTGGCGTTTTCGCATTGCATTGCGGGGATTATGCGCGGCGCCGGAAAACCCACAGTGCCAATGTTTACTATGTTTATATGCTGGTGTATTATAAGAGTGGCTTATATTTCGATTGCAGTTCATTTTATAAATAAACTAACCACGGTTTCTTGGGCATACCCAATAACCTGGACCTTAAGCAGTATAATATTTTTAATTTACTTTTTAAAAGCAGACTGGATACACAATTTTGAAAAAACAGAAAAGGCTTGATCTATTAGGTCAAGCCTTTTTCGTTAAAATAAAGTTGTTAAATAATAAATTATGCCGTACACCCTTTTGGCAAAAATATTTACTTTAAATTGGCGGTATGGTATAATAAATTTAAAGGGGTGTTTTTATGTCTAAAAGAACAAAAGAAATCACAACTGAAAATTTTTCTGAAGCTATCGATTACGCCTATACCATCAATAAAAAGATGACCGCCAATCTTCTTTCGTTTAAAATTATTTTGCCACTTGGAAGCATTTTATTTGCTCTTCACTCAATGCTGCTTTGCTTGGGGGCGTTGAGCATATCTGTATATGATAAACCTGATAGACTTATTGCCTTTAATGCGCTTCCATTTATTCAAAAATATTGGAATGGTGTTTGGGATTTTTTTAGCAGCTTTACCGATCTTTTATATTTGAAAATTATTTTGATGGTTGTATTTTTATTTTTTGTTCCATTTGTTATTAGTAGTGTTGCCGCGATTATTATTTTTTACACCACCAAAGGAAAAAAGCCTGTAATTGAAGGTAATACTGCGAAAAAGGCAAAAGAGCTTTACACCTATTTAAAGAATGCCCCAAGAACATATTTTGAAGCATTTGACGGAAAGCCTGTTGTTTGGCGTAGGGTTTGCGGAATTGTTTCAGGAATCGGTGTTATGATTTTTATGTTTTATTTTTACGGTGCAATTATAACCCAAAACAGCAATTTTTTATCCGCTCTTTTAGCTTTGTCTCAATCTAACAAGCACGGCGATGAGATTATACTCAGTATCATTTGCGGCGGTTTATTTTATGTACTGTTCGTCATTTTACATTATGTGTTCACCAAAATGATTCAGCCTTATTGCGATAGCTATTATAAATGGCAAAAATTCAAAGATAAGGTAGAAGCTTACTGGCTTTCGGTTGACAAAGAAGAATGTAAAAGACGCGAAGAAGAAGCATCTCGCGAAAAGTACGACGGTTGGAAATATAAAAATCTTACAAAAACCCAATATTATAAAGATAAAAAAGAAGAGTATTATGCAAAGTATATGGGATATCCTTACGAAAGCGACGAAGACAAAGCCAAAAAGCTTGTAATAGAGGTTGAAGAAGACCTTTCTGGCGGCGGCTGGGGAGATTACTAATATATAAAAGGCTTGGGCGGTGGCTCAAGCCTTTTTTGCTAAAACAGCGTGGTTATCCAATAAATAAAACCGTATATTATACCGGCTGTGGTACCATAAACAATTACAGGTCCCGCAATTTTAAAAATGTTTGCGCCAACGCCTAAAATATAGCCTTCGGTTTTAAACTCCATAGCGGGAGAAATAACCGCATTCGCAAAGCCTGAAATTGGCACCAAAGTACCCGCTCCTGCTTTTTTTGCTATTTTATGAAAAACCTTAAAAATGGTTAGCAAAAAGGCTAAAAATATAATGCTACAGGGAATAAGCATTTTTATTGTATCTTCTTTTATATTTAAATACTCATAAAAAATTTTAAGCAGTTCCGCAATTACACAAACCAATCCACCTACCGTAAAAGCGTAAAAATAGTTAATAAAATTTTTGCCCGGCGGCGTGGTTTTATCGGCTAGGGTTTTATATTCTTCTTTTGTAATTTTTTTCAAAATAATCACCAATATTATTTTGTATTTTGTTTTTTAAAATATACTTATTTGGTTAAAATAACTTTGGTGATAAAATGCAAGAAATTATAAGGCTTGAAAATGTAAGCAAAATTTACGGAAAAAGCGGCACCACCCTTGCGGCACTTGATAATGTAAGTTTAAGCGTTAATAAGGGTGAATATATTTCTATTGTGGGAAACAGCGGCAGCGGAAAATCTACGCTAATGAACATTATTGGCTTTTTAGATAAGCAAACCAGCGGCAAGTATTATTTTTGCGGTGAAGAATCTAATTTATTAAAAGAAAACCGTCTTGCAAAAATAAGGGCCAATAACATTGGTTTTATTTTTCAGGGGTTCAATTTAATTCCTACTCTAACCGCTCTTGAAAACGTAATGCTTCCCCTTTCTTATAAGGGTGTACCTAAAAAAGACAGAGAAACAATTGCAAAAAATGCTTTAGAAAAGGTTGGACTTATTGAGCGCATTAACCACCACCCAAACGAGCTTTCGGGTGGGCAATGTCAGCGTGTGGCGGTTGCCCGTGCAATTGCTACAAAGCCAAATCTTATTTTAGCCGATGAACCCACGGGAAATTTAGACTCGGTTTCAGGCGAACAAATAAAGCAACTGCTTTTTGATTTAAATAAAGAGGGCAACACAATTTTGCTAATTACCCACGACAAAGAATTTGCAGCACGTACCCCTAAAACTATAACAATTAAAGACGGTAAGATTTTATAGTTACCTTTAATTTTGTTTTTCATATATTATATTAGAGGTGAAAAACAAATGACAAACGAAAACTGCGGTTATAAATTAGACTGCGTAATTTTTAGCATTATGGCAAGTATTATTGTGGGCATTGTAACAGCCATTTTCCGTTACACCGCCATTGTAACCATTACACCCGTATTTTTATGGGTTATATTTGGTATTGCGGTGGGTTATATTCTTTTAGCATTTATAAAGCCACGCACCTGCTGTGCTACTGTTTGCAAAAAACTACCATTAATTTTAAGTATTATTGGTGCACTTGTGACGGTACTTTTATCGGTTATACTATTGGCAATAACATTTGCCGCTACAAGCGTTACGGGAGCTATACTTTACGGTATTGCTTTAGGCGCATTTAGTTTAACCTTAACCGCCGCTGCTTGTTATGCTTTAAAAACAGAAGACTGCTGTGATTAGACCTATATAAAAAATAAAACGCTCCTAATTTGGAGCGTTTTTTTTAATATTCAATTCCTTTGCGTGGGGCTGTGCCATTGTGATATGGGTGCTTAATTTCATCTACAAAGGAAAGATAGTCTGAAATTTCTTTTATACTTTCACTTACAGTATGCCCCGTTAGCACAATTTCACTATCAGTCTTTATAGAGCCTATAATTTCTACAAGCCTATTTTCTGGCAAATAACCAAACTCTACCACGTCTAATACTTCATCTAAAACAATAAAGTCATAATTTGTGATTTTTGCCTTTAATTCATCAAAAAAATTGCAGCAGCATTCGGTACGGTTTTTAATGGCTTCTTCTGTCAGCTTTTCAAAAATTATGTATTCACAGTTAGGGTGAACACACTCCACTCCTAAAGCCTTTAAGGTTTTACATTCATTGGTTTTATCATTCTTTAAAAACTGAACAAAAAGTGTTTTTTTGCCGCTACCTATTGCGCGAACAAGTCCACCTATTGCGGCGGTTGTTTTGCCTTTGCCTAGTCCATAGTAGGTTTGTACCATAATAAACTCCTATTTTAAATCTTCACCAAAATTGGTTGAATAGAGTATCTCTATTTTATCGTCAGGTTTTAATGTATATTGCGCCATACTAACCATTGCAGATTCACCGTTAACATAGTATAACCAACCCGATAATGCACCATACTCTGCCTGAGCTACATCGTTTATAGAAATAATATATTCTGAACCTTTGTCGCCATCGGTTACCATTTTAATTTGGTGCTTTGCGGTAGCTTCAACAAGAATATCATATACCGTTTCGCCTTGGTTTATGGCAAATTCTGTTGTTTCTAAAATAACGGGATTACTTACCTTATCTTTTACAACGTTGCAATTTATTGCTAAAGTAACAACGCCAATAGAATTAGGTTTGTCTTGCAACGCACTGCTGTAAAAATCGTCTTTTGACTGCAAAGTACAGCTACAAAGCGTTAAAAGCATAAGTAACGTTAGCGTGATGGATAATAGTTTTTTCATAAAAATACCTTCTTATATTTATTTTAATAAGGCTGTTGCCCTTATTAAGCCTTTTAAAGCTTAAATGGGCATAAGTATACTAAAAACGAAACCCTTTTAGCGTAAACTAAAAGGGTTGAAAGTTTATTTTTTGGCTTTATTACTTCCATACCCAAGTAAGCACAATAAATACGGCAGGTATCCTGACTTATGATATAGTGTTAACACGTAAAAGCAAACCTTCTCAAGTTATTTACTCAATGGCGTATATGCTTTTTTCATCAAATACAGTAATGGCGGTTGTTTCGGATTCTGACCGAATTCCCTATTAATCTTAAAAGAACCGTATTTTTTATTCAATTTTCGTAAGTATTATAGCACCCTAAAATGCCATTTGCAATAGTTTTTTAAAATAATTTTTCGTCAATTATTTTAATAGTATCTGCCATTATTTTACGACTTTCTCCGGTGGGTCCTAAGGAGTTTGTAATTATGGCTATAATATATGCATCGTTGCCCTTCCAAACAATACCCGCATCGCTATAAGAGGGCCAATCGGCGGTATTGTTATGCCCCTGCTTATGAGAAATAGTGTATTTCTCCCCTAACGCTAAGGTTGCATAATTATCAGGGGTACCCGTGCAGGTGCTATATAAAAACTCAGCGTGTTTTGCATCAGAATTAAAATAATTATAAATTTCACGCCAGGACACCGCAAGATCGCGGCTACCTGCCTTTAATGCCCAAACGGTTGGTTTAATTTTTAAAGAGCTAATACCTAAATTTTCGGCAAAGGTGTTATATTTTTCTCTATCAAAATAATCTACGCTCATAAGGTAACCTACGTTATCGGAAATGCTCATACTCTTATGAATTATGGTTTTCATAGAAAACTCTGTACCGTAAGGAGAATACTGCATATCCCCTGTACCAGGTTCATAATGTTTGTTTTCATAAGTCATCATTGTATCTAACGAAGCTACGCCCTTATCCATTTCTTTACAAGCAAACAAATTAAAGGGGGCTTTTACGGTACATGCACAAAAAAGTCTTGCATTTGTATTATAACTTAACGCCTTTTTATTATTTAACGAATAGCATACAACCGAAATTTCGCGGCTATAGTTATCTAAAACCGTTTCAAGCTCTGAAATAGCGGCAGAATACTTTTCGTTTTTAAGTTCTCCATAAGTAGTTACGGTTTTACCGTGGTCTGTAATTTGACCAAGCAAATCACCATACTCGTTACTATATTCTACTTTGTAGGGTTTTGTGCTGTTATATGATGGCTCACTTACAGTAAACTCGCTGGAAGGCGACAGGTCACTTACGGTATTGCTAATAACACTACTATTATCGTTTTGTGGCGGATTGCTGCAAGAGCAAAACACCAAACTTATACAAATTAAAAGTGATAAAATCTTTTTCATACTTATTCCTTTAAATTATTTTATAAAAATATAATATCATTTATAGGCTATAAAAGCAACAAAAAACCTCTGAAAAAATCAGAGGTTTTATTTTAGCATTGTTTAATAAGTCTTATAAAAAATTCTACCGCGCGGTGAAGTGCTTCTACACGCACCCTTTCGTTATGACCGTGTACGGTTGAACGTTCTTCGGCGGTTAAATCCATTGCAGAAAAGCGGTAAACCTTATCGGAAATTCTGCCATAATGACGACTGTCTGAACACTGCATCATTAAATAAGGAGATACAATAGAACCCGGCCAGGTTGATGCTACTGCAACCGCTACTTTATTATAGCCTTCACAATCAGTAGTGGAAATTCTGCTTGGATTTATGCCATCCATAGCTGTGATTTCCACATTGCTGTCATTAACCTGTTTACGTAGATATTCCAATGAGCTATCTACCGTATCGTATGGGTTTAAGCGCATATTAGATACCATTTCTGCTTTTGGAGGTATAACGTTAGGAGCAGAAGAACCAACCGTTTGTGTAAAGGCTACGGTTGTACGCATTAAAGCATTTAGTTCTCCGCCTTGTGCTTTACAAAGAATATCTAAAACCGGTTTAAATAACCATAGGTTTGAGAATATAACCTTATACAAAAATGATGAGTGACGACCTAAGGTATCAAACATTTTTGCAACGGGTGGTGTAACGTGAGATTTAAAGGGATTTTTAAGCACGTTTATACAGGCTTTTGAAAGACGTTCTATTGGAGAATTTGGCTTTGGAGCCGATGCATGACCGCCCGAAGATTTTACGGTATATTTTGCATTAAGCATACCCTTTTCTGCAATACCGATAAGTCCGCAAGGAAGTTTAACACCGGGAAAAACGTTTTCTACTACACCGCCGCCTTCATCTACTACAAGACTTGGTGTAATACCCTTTTCTTCAAAATAATCAACAATATTTTTAGCTCCGTTACCGTTGATTTCTTCACCGCCGGAAAATGCAAAATAGATATCGTTTTCAGGCACAAATCCATTTTTAATAAGATGGTCTGCGGCAAACATAATACCGTTAAATGTGGCTTTAGTATCAATTACACCTCTACCCCAAAGCACACCATCACAAAGCTCTGCATCAAAGGGTGGCTTTTCCCAACCTTCTTCAAGCACCGGCACCACATCGTAATGCGACATTAATATTGCGGGATCTCCCTCATTTTTACCCTTAAAACGAAAGAGTAATGCTCTGTCGGGCAGTTTTACTAACTCACAATTTTTGCATACGTCAGGATAAAGCTTTGGTAATAAATCAATAAGCTTTTTGAATTCTTTTTCATCTTCTAAAGCAGCATCTCTATTGGATACGGTTTTGCAACGAATAAGCATTCTCAATGCTTCAATAGATTTTTCTTTATCAAATTCTACTATATCGGTTTGTGGTTCAACAGCCTTTTTAGGCTTAAAAGAAATTGCTCTTATAAGTAGTACTGCAATAAAT
>JAZNNZ010000080.1:0-4196 GCA_045580525.1 Acutalibacteraceae bacterium | reverse complement strand
AGTTAAAGTGTAATATAAAGAAACTATAATATCTTGCATACAATCTTCTCTCATATATCCTGCTTTTTTCGATTTTTTCTTAATTAATGGCATATACTTTTTTATTACCTTTTCAAATTCATCAAAATCAATGTTTTGGGTTTTAACTTTGTATATCTTTTCTTCTTTAGTCTTCATAAATTGTTCAACAGCAAAAGATTTCTCTTTTAAAGTTTCGCCCATTCTTAAACCGCTGAATTTTATATCAATATCCTTATAAGGTTCAAGACCGCACATATTAATAAGATTTTCTGCTAATGATAAGATTTTTACCGGTTTACCGGTATCTAAAATAAAAGTAGTATTTTTACTTGTCAATGTAGCAGTTTTTAAAATCAGATGAACACATTCAGATATTGTCATAAAATATCTTAACACTTCAGGATGTGTTACGGTAATTGGACCGCCATTATTAATTTGCTTTAAAAATAACTGAATAACCGATCCGCTAGAACCTAAAACATTACCAAATCTAACATTCTTAAAATCACAAACGCTTGTTCTATTATAAGACTTTAAAAGAATTTCAGAAGTTCTTTTAGTTGCGGCCATAACATTGTCGGGTGTCGCGGCTTTATCTGTAGAAATAAATATCATTTTTGCAACATTATGTTTAATACATAGCTTAGCTAGGTTATTGGTTGCAATACAATTATTTTTAACGGCTTCTTCAGGTGACATTTCCATTAACGGAACATGCTTATGAGCTGCTGCATGAAAAACAATATCAAAAGAATATTTTTTAAACAATTCATCAAGCTTATCAAAATCTCTAACCGATGCAACTTCAATAGATACTTTATCTGCATCAACGCCTGAAAATAAAAGCTCTTGATTAATTTCTATAATACTGTTTTCGTTTATATCAAGTAAAACCAGATGTTTAATATCGCACTTAATGATTTGTCGGCACAGTTCTGAACCAATCGAACCTCCGGCTCCGGTAACAAGCACAGATTTGTTTAATAGACATTTTTTAATTTTGCTCAAATCACGTTCAACATCATGTGCATCAATAAGCTTATCTAAATCTAATTTTGTAACCTGCGATAGCATTGGCTTTTGTCGCATTAGTTCGTTACCCGACGGTAAAACAGAAATATCACAATCCGTCTCTGCACAATATTTTAAAATGCGCTTTTTGTTTTCTTCGCTACAAGAAGGTATAGCAAAAACAATTGCTTTAACACCATATTTTTTAACAATTTCCGGAATTAAAACAGTAGGACCCAAAACCTTTAATCCTGAAATATATGTGCCTATTTTTTCTTCATCGTCGTCAACAAAGCAAATTGGAACATACTTAGATTCATAATTATACAGTTCATTATAAACCATTCTGCCCGTAAAACCTGCACCAATAATCAATGCCGGCTCGGAATCATCGTTTTTATGCTTAATTTTAAGCAAAACACGATAACATAATAAATATATAAGTCTTAATGAAATAATGCTAACAAACGATGAAATAAAATAATAAAATAAAAATCTGAAATAACGATATTCGAACAATAAAACGTCTAACAACAAATTCACACTAAATGAAAGTGAAAGAGCTATTGCAGATAGATAAATTAAACGTAAAAAGTTTTTCAAATTTTTAAATTTATAGCCACCAAACACACCCATGAATATAACGGGTAGAATAGTACTAACCACAAAGTTAAAATTAAAAAACTTCGCCATTGCTGCTGGTAAATTAAATACCGGCATTACTATTAAGTAAGATGTAGCAAAAGCAACAATATCAAACAAAATTATAAAAATGACAACTGCAATTTTTTTGGCATTTGAGGTTTCACGAGAAAATCTGCCTTTCAAACAATCACCTGCTAAAAAATATTTTGGGTATTGCTAAAAATTAGTTTTGCTTTTTGCGAGTTAAATTTATTTTCAATAAAATTACGAGCGTCTTTCAAACGAAATGCTCTTGACGAGTTATTATGTGCGTCACTGGCAATAAAATCAATAACGCCTTTTTTAATTAAATTACAACTTATTTTTTTGTATTTATTAAATAAAGAATCAGCTGTAATTTGAGCGTAGAAATTTTCGTGATCAATTATTTCTATAAGCTTGGAAAATCCTTTGCATTTGCCATAACGTTCTATATGAGCAATTATAGGAATTAATCCAAGTTGCCAACGTATTTCTTCAATATTTTCAATTACCTTATCGGTAATATCTGAATAATCTAACTCTAACAATAAATATTTTGAATTATTTAAGGTTAAATCTTTTATTAATTCAGATTTATAAATACCGTCGAAATAATGAACTTCATACCCTAAGTACACCTTAGGATATTCCCCCGTCAGTGAATCAGATAGAGTTTTAAAATTATTTTCTACTTTATGTTTGTAGCTTTCAATATCAGTATCAAAGGAATAAAAATGCGGAGTGGCAAAAACAGTATTAATCCCCTGTTTCTTAGCATGTTCCAACATAACTAAGGATTCTTCAAGAGAATTGGCACCGTCATCCACTCCGAATAGTACATGATTATGAATATCAATCATTAATAACGATAGCCTTTATATTTGGAATACTTACCAGGTGTATAAGAACTGTCGTTTAAAACTACTCCTAAAAGTCTGATATCTGAAAAACTTATAGTTTCGAAAGCTTTTTTAAGTTGTTCGTGTGTTGTATCACGATTCTTTGCTACTAAAACAAGTCCGCTTGTTTGTTTAGCCACTATCATAGCGTCAGTAACAACGTTAATAGGTGGTGTATCAATAATAATATAATTATAAACCTTGGTAAGAGAATCAAGTAGCGATTTCATATTTTCGCTTCCTAGCAATTCAGCCGGGTTTGGCGGTATTGGTCCGGAAGTTAAAACATCAAAATTAGGATTTAGGTGATGAACCGCATCAGCAATGTTGCAAAAACCAACTAAAACTGAGCTTAAACCGTTATTATTTTGAAGTTTTAATTTACGATAAACAGAAGGACGTCTTAAATCGGCATCGATTAAAAGAACCTTACTACCAAGTTGCGAAAAAGCTATAGCTAAATTAACTGCACAAGATGATTTACCTTCACCGGGTAAAGAACTGGAGATTGAAATAATCTTATCGTTTTCTTGTGTTAAAGAAAACAAAACATTAGTACGAATAGCTTTATAGGCTTCTACAACTGCGAATGGAGCTTGATTAGACTCATTGTTACCGGGGGTTTTATAATTACTAGTATAGGCTTTTTTAGTCATACTATTTGTCCCCCTTTGCTGCATCTGCATAGTCAGGAACTACACCAAGAACAGGATATTTGTAGCTAGATTTAAAATCATCTTCGTTTTTAATTGATCTATCAAACATTGAAATAACAATTAAAATTAACATTGTTGCAGCTGCTGCTAATACAAAAGCATAAATTGTATAGGTAGTTGGTTGTGGATAATTTTTAACACCTGTCTTAGCAAATTGTAATGGTTTTGCATAACCGCCGGGTAGCATTTCTAAAATATATTCAGAACCGAGCTTAATAAAGCTATCAGCAATTATACGAGCTTTTTCAGGATCACTATCCACTACAGAAACGTCAATAAACAACTCTGTTTCAGAACGAACTGATACTGTAACCTTTCCTTTTAGTTGAGCAGCTGTATAACCGCAACCAGAAGTTGCTGCAACGCGGTTAAAGGGTTCGTCTGTTCTTAATATACCAACATATGTTGGAATTAAGTTAAATGACGAAGCTAAGTCAGAACTTTTAATAGAATCAGGAGATTCGCTTGTGTCTACGCTAATACCACCGTTACTTGCAATAATAATAGCGCTAGACATATAAGTGGGTTGAACAAAAAATTGAAAATATCCAAATGTTAGTACTGATGCTAAAACAGAAACCAAAAGAATAATCCACCATCTTTTAGCTAACAATTTCAACAATGCAACTAAAGTGAAATCTTTCATTTTATTACCTCCAAACATTTACTATTTCATTATACATTAATATTTATAAAATAGCAAGTATAAAAATAATTCTTTAAATTCTTATTAAATTAGTGTATTATAATAAAATAAGAGCAAAATAAAAACGGTGATATTTGTGAGCATTAAAACAAAGACTATTGTTTTTATTTTATCAATTCTAACTTTTATTTTGGTAATTGCAAGTATTGTTATTTGCGGTATTATTAGTGCTAAAAG
>JAZNNZ010000079.1:0-2871 GCA_045580525.1 Acutalibacteraceae bacterium | reverse complement strand
ACGCTTGGCCTCGGACTTTACTAATAGGGCTTTGTAGTGAAAAGTGAAGAGGAAAAAGGTAAGAGGTAATAAGTAAAAATCCCGTTCCTAAGAACCTTATTTTTGGTGCAGGGGACGGGACTTGAACCCGCATGAATTTCTTCACTGGTGTCTGAGGCCAGCTTGTCTGCCATTCCAACACCCCTGCATTTTGATATAAAGTATTATACTTTTATAAAAAATAAATGTCAAGTGAATAAACCCGCAACAAAAAGATTATTGACTATTTTAAAGGGGTTTAATATAATAAACTTAACCTTTATTTATTGGAGTTTATTATGAAAAAAATCATTCTTTCTGAGTATGGAATTAATCCGCAAATCGATAATACCGTTGCTTTATGTAAACTTTTTAAAGAACATAATAAAGACACAGTCTTTGAGTTTGAAAATGCAGATTATTATTTTTCTGCTGCAAACGCAACAAAAGAAAAGCTTAACCTTTCAAACTCCACAATTATACCCTTAAGAAGCCTTAGCCTTATTATGCGCAATATGCATAATTGCGTTATAAAGGGTAATGGCGCCAGATTTTATTTTTTGGGTCACACACAACCGATAACTATGGAACACTGCAGTAATATTACTGTAGAAAATCTATCAATAAACTGGGAAAAGCCGCTGGTTGCAGAAGGTGTTGTTAAAAGCATTAACGATAAAGAAGCGGAAATTTTTGTTGATAATAAGGTCTTTCCACACAGATTAAAAGACGATAATTTAGAATTTGACGTTGGCAATGATGAATGGTACCCACTGTTACCATACAGTTTAATGATTTATGAGCCGAATTATCGCACGGTAAGACGCGACTCTGTTGGTAAATTCAGATTTAAGGGCATCACACGAAGCGGTGAAGACCTATATAGATTTAATCTTACACAAGAAAGTGTTGCAAAGCCGGGCGACGTTGTTATTTTAAGACATAACGAGCGTTGGCACGCAGGTATTTTTACACAAAAGTGCTCTGATATGACATTTTCTGATATTACCGTTTATTCTTGTGGGGGACTTGGCTGTTTATCACAGTTTTGCCATAATATGACATATCAAAGGGTAAATTTTGTGCCCGATAGAAGTCGCGGACGACTGATTACAAGCGGTCGAGATGACGGTATGCATATTCAGTCAAATACCGGCACCGTAACGGTTACGGAATGTTCATTTATGGGGCTTATGGATGACCCCATTAATATTCACGGGTATTATGCCACTTGTAATGAAGTTATTGATAATAAAACACTTCGTTGCAATTTCAGACATTTTCAGGCGAAGGATTTTGAATATTGGGCAGAAGAAAATCAGGAAATTTCTTTTATTGACAGGGGAAATCTTTCAAGCGTTGCAAAGGCTGTAGTAGAAAGCTATATTCTTGAAAATCCAGATTATTTTATAATAACTTTTAAAGAAGAATTACCAAAAGTGGTTTTAGATTTGGCTAAAAAAGGGGAAGCACTTGCGTTAGAAAATATTACAAACACTGCTGCTTTAATATGCACAAAAAACCGCTTTGGCTCTTGCAGGGCACGTGGAGTTTTAATTTCTACACCAAAGCCGGTGCTTGTTGCTGAAAACTATTTTGAATCTTCGGGTTCTGCAATTTTAATTCCCGGTATTGCTGATAATTTTGATGACTGGTTTGAATCGGGTGAATGCCACGACGTTGAAATAAGAAACAACGTATTTTCTGATAAGTGCTTAACCAGCGAATATCAGTTTACCGAAGGTGTTATAAGCATAAGTCCCAAGATGTCGGATCCTAACATTGATAAGCCATATCACAAAAATATTGCTATATACGATAATATTTTTGATGTTGCCGAAACACCGCTACTCCATGCTTTTTCTTGCAAAAACCTAAGCTTTAAAAATAACCGTATTTTTAAAAGCCCGTCGGCAGATAGGTGGCATAAAAACCAAAGCTTTATAACATTACAATATTGTGTAGATGCCGATATTAAAAACAATGATTTTGTCGGCCAATTTAAAAACAAAATATTAAAAGAAAACTGCAAGAATATTGATAGCGATATTATGTAGAATATTTAATAATAATTTTGGGAGGTGAGGGAATGTTTGAACTAAGTAATGAACAACGCCAATGTTTTGCATTGAACAAAATAGAACCATATTGGAATCGAATAAAAATCAAATCAAGTTCTCACGACACATTTGAAACCTTTGTATATTGTGAAAACAATATAATAAGGAAATGTGTGCTTACAAGCGATATAGAATATTGCGAATATGAACTTTGCGAAAATATCTCCGATGATGGTAAATACTTATTACCTAAAACGCCTAAAGGAAAACCTGTCCTTTTGTCATCAACCAATTTGTTAAAAAGAACGAGTTTAGGTATGTGTTTAAACTACAATCACCGACACATAACTCTATATAACAGTTCAACAGAGTGTGCATATTATTCAACAACTTATGAGAATTTTGATATCGCAAATATTCATGAGTTTGAAATATGGGTAAATAAATGGTGTAATGAAACCAATAAAAATGATCTTTTAGATATTGAAAAATTCGCAAGACAACCTCGCCAAAATATTAAGTTTAACGAAGGCGATGTTTTTCGTTTTAAAATAGACCGACGTCTTTATGGCTACGGACGTGTTATTTTAGATTTTGATAAAATGAGAAAACAAAAAGAATCTTTTTGGGATATTCTTATGTCAAAACCATTGGTTTGCAGTGTGTATCATATTGCAACAAAAAGAAACGATGTAACGGTTGATGAATTAAAAAAATTAAAATCGTTACCCTCTACAAAAATAGCAGACAATGGGCTGTTCTATGGGGAATATGAAATCATAGGCAATATTCC
>JAZNNZ010000078.1:0-13798 GCA_045580525.1 Acutalibacteraceae bacterium | reverse complement strand
TGTGCTTTAATTTTTATTTTTTAAGCTATAACTGCAATATCGGGTTTATCGTCAATTACAGAAATATCTGCGCCCAGATTTTGAAGTTTTTCAACAATATCTTCATAACCGCGCTCTATATATTTAATATTATCAATAACGGTTTCGCCTTCAGCGGCTAAAGCAGCAATAACAAGCGCTGCACCCGCACGAAGGTCGGTTGCCGAAACCTTTCCGCCCTTTAGTTTTTCAACACCATTTACTATGGCAATTTTACCTTCAACACGAATTTTTGCACCCATAACGTCTAACTGATCAACGTATTTAAAGCGGTTGTCCCAAATGCCTTCTGTTACAACGCTCATACCATTTGCTTTAGTTAAAACTGCGGTAATTTGTGGCTGCATATCGGTTGGGAAACCCGGGTGTGGTAAAGTGTTTACTGCACAGCTTTTTAGCTCACCATCAACCGAAATTTCAATTGATTCGTCATATTCTTTTATGGTTGCGCCGATTTCTTCTAATTTTGCGGTAATGCTTTCTAAGTGCTTTGGAATAACGTTTTCTAAGGTTATACTACCCTTTGTTATAACCGCGGCCGCCATATATGTACCTGCTTCAATTTGGTCAGGAATAACACTATATGTAGTTCCCCTTAAATGCTCAACACCGCGGATTTTAATAATATCTGTACCTGCACCCATAATTTCTGCGCCCATTGAGTTTAAGAAGTTGGCAAGGTCTACTATATGCGGTTCTCTTGCGGCATTTTCAATAACGGTTAGGCCTTTAGCCTTAACTGCGGCTAACATAATGTTAATGGTAGCGCCAACAGAAACCTTATCTAAATAAACAGCGGAACCCAAAAGCTCACTTGCTTTGGCATATACCATACCGCCTTCAATTGTAACAGAAGCACCAAGCGCTTGGAAGCCTTTAATATGTAAATCAATTGGTCTTACCCCAAAATCACATCCGCCGGGAGGTGCTACACGCGCCTTATTAAAACGACCAAGAAGTGCACCTAAAAAATAGCTTGAAGCACGCATTTTTTCACTAACTTCTTTTGGAACAGTATATGAAAAAACGCCTTTAGGATTAATTTCTACCGTGTTTTTATCAAGATATTTTACGGTGGCGCCAATATCAGTTAAAATAGACAAAATACCCGCTACATCAGAGATGGCAGGTAAATTTTCTATTACGCAAATATCGTCCGACAATATGACTGCCGGGATAATTGCTACTGCGGCGTTTTTTGCACCGCTTATTTTAACGGAACCTTCTAGACGGTTGCCGCCACGAATCTTAAATTTTCTCAACAAAACACGTCCTAAAAAATAATAGGGGCAGTTAAATAGGTGGGCGTTTACCCACCTATTTATTATATACGTAAGTTTGCGGTTTGTCAAGAAAGACAAGACCACATTTAAGCTTATTTACAGATAACTTTTACGGTATTGGCTTTTAAACCATCAGACTTTGCAGTGATATTAAAGTTTCCTTTTTGATTAGACGAAATAATAGCTAAAGCCAAACCGCCAAAGGATGGAATTTTATTATCTTGCAAAACGCCAACATATTCCTGATCACCATTATCAACGCCTAAAACATTTAAGTCCTCAGCAATAAACTCAATATCAACGGGTGTTTTTGGAACAACATGACCGTCTTTATCTACAACTTTTGCAGTAACGTATGCTAAATCTACGCCGTTTGCCGCCATTTCTGTTCTATCAACAGAAAGTTCAATTGCATATGGCGCACCCGCAGTATAAACGGTATCTACAATTTTATTACCGTTATCGTCGTAGCCTACAGCCTTTAATTCACCCGGTTCATATTTAACATCCCAATATAGATGCTCACCGTTATTATTATCGTAAACCTTTTTACCTTGTGATTTACCATTTAAAAACAGTTCTGCTTCTTTAAGGTTTGTGTATGCTAAAACCTGCATTTCTTCCCCTTCGTGTCCTTCAAAATTCCAATGTGGGAATATATGAAGAACCGGCTCATTTGACCAGAAGGCTTTATAGAAATAATAAGAATCTTTTGGGAAACAACAGGTATCCATAACGCCAAAATACGAACTACGGGATGGCCAAGAGTGCGGACTTGGTTCACCAAAATAGTCAGTACCCGTCCAAATAAAGAAGCCAAAGATATAGTCTGTATTCATATTTTTGCGCATTGAAAATTCTGCGCTTAATAGTCTGTTTGCGCCTGTTTCAACATATTCGCCCAAAGCAAAGTCAACCCTTTTATGAATTTGCTTTAGCACTTCAAAGTCGTACTCTCCGCGCTTCCATAATGGCTGGGCACTAGTGGTTTCGGTACCAATAATTGGTCTATTATTAAAGCGCTCGTGGTGTATATCATACAAAACTTCAGCGTAGTTATAACCTGCTACATCTAAAACATCGCAGAATTTGGTGTTTTCTGCAGAAATAATATCAAAGCAACAAGCGGCGGTATTGGGTCTTGTATTATCGATAGTCTTTAAATAATCGCCCATTATTTGTGCGTTAACTTCGGCATCAATTATGCTATAACGTTGTTCGGGAATTTCATTGCCCAAGCTATACATAATAATTGATGGATGGTTGCGATCTCTTATTGCAGTAAGGCGCATATCATCCTTCCAGCATTTATTAAAATACTGATAATAGTCTCTGATAATAACTCTATTTGGGCAGTCTTCTTCATATGGAATATACTTTGGAAATTCCCACTGATCGAAAAATTCGTCCATAACCATAAAGCCCATTTCATCGCAAAGGTCTAATAGTCCTTCACTCATTGGGTTATGTGAAAAACGAATTGCATTACAACCCATTTCTTTCATATATTTTAGCCTTCTTCTGTCGGCATCAAGATAATATGCAGCACCCAGTGCGCCATTATCATGATGAAGGCAAACACCCTTAATTTTGGTACGCTTACCGTTTAGGAAAAAGCCTTTGTCTTTATCGTATAAAATCTCTCTTATACCAACACGAACAGATGAATTATCATACACCTTTTTACCGTCTAAAAGTTCGGTCTTTAAGGTGTATAAATAAGGTGCTTCGGGGCTCCAAAGGTTTGGATTCAATACAACCGCTTTATCGTTGCATTTTACGGTTGTATTTGCCTTAACGGTTGTGTTTGAAGAAATAAAGCTTAAAACATCGTTACCTTCTTTATCAATTAAAGTGTGCTTAATTGATAAAGCGGCGTCTAGGTTTGTAGCGTTGGTAATTTTGGTTTCAATGTTAAGCTCTGCTCTTTCACTATTGGCAACAGGTGTTGTGAAAAATGGAGCTAAATTTGTTAAATATACGGGATTTTTTATGTATAAATTAACATCTCTATATATACCGCTACCGGTAAAGAAACGAGAGTTTGGTTGTTCGCTATTATCAACACGAACAGCAATAACGTTTTCTTTACCGTATTTAATAAATTTTGAAACATCAATTCTATGTGTAACGTATCCGTTAATCCAGGAAGCTACCTTTTTACCGTTAAGATAAACAGTAGGATGACGGAAAATGCCACCGAATTCTATTTCTATTATGCTACCTTCATACTTTTTATCAATTTTAAAGGTTTTGCGGTAACAGCCAATACCTGCAGGGCGATAGCCACCGCGAGAAGTAGTAGGAGCGTCCTTTACAAACGGGCCCTTCATTGACCAGTCGTGCGGTAGATTTAAAGCTTCCCACTCTTTATCAGAATAACCTTCTTTATAAAAATTGGGTTGATTATTTAATTTAAATTTCCAACCATCGTTAAAATTAATTTTTATTCTTTCCTTTAACATAAAAACACCTTCTTATAATGCGGAGCCGCCCTTAATTAAAAGCTCTCTAACCTTTTTGCCATCTATATCACAAACAGCCTTCGACTGATTTAAGGCAATATATGCGGCTGTACCTGCGGCTTCACCTAATTGATTAAGATTTACCATAACCCTCAATGCGCCAAAAGCCATATCATCGGCATTTATCATACGACCTGCGGCAATAAAGTTATTGTAATTATCTTGTTGCAAAAGCTTAAACGGAACCTGATAGTATTTAGTATAGTTATCATCTAACCCTTTTTCTTTACGCCAATCCCATTCTTTACCTTCTCTTGTTGCGCCCTTCATACTAACCGCATAACCGTTTAAGTACATAAAGTTTACCGTACCGTCTTCATCATGCATATCAACACGGTAAGTACCGTTTAAAACTGCATCGTCATAACGTTCGCCCAAAAGCAAATCCCAACCCTTTGCTTTAAAAAGCGTTTCAAAGTGGTTACTTTCACGAATACCTATAAGCGAACACAAAGATGCCACGACATGCTTATTGCTACTATATTTTTTAAGTAAATCCATAAGGGCGTAAATTTTGCGACGACTATCCATTTCCGCAAAGGTTAAATCCTTAGCGTTTGCACAGTCTACATTAAAAATATGAAAATTTGCCTGAAGCGAAAAGTCTTTGTTAAAACCGGGTAAATCACTGCACCAACCAAAGTCATCCGGTAGACCAAACTCTTCACCGTGCTCTTTAATTAAACGCTGAACTTCGGTTTCTTCAATCCCACCGTGCATAACGTAACAGGGTGTTGGGGGCTGAACAACCTCTCTGCGGTAAATTGGCATTTTTAAAAATTTAGCCAAATCTCCGTCACCCGTGGCATCAACAAAGAATTTTGCCTTTACTGCGTTTCTGCCATCCTTATTTTCAATTAAAGCGGCAGTAATATCTTTACCGTCGGTTAAAGCACCAACGCAAAGTGTATGCAAATAAACAGTAATTTTTTCTTCTAAAACAAGTTTATCAAGCTCATACATTAGTCTGTACGGATCAAACTGAACCGCTAGTGACGGATCATCCATAAGTTGTGCGGCATCTGCTTTAACCAAACGCTCGGTTACTTCTTCCGTAAGACCTGCGATAACCTGATTTTTATAATCGACGTCTTTAAAGCTATGCCAAACGTTAACAAGCGCCGCTGTGGCCATTCCGCCAAGACAGTTTTGCCTTTCAACTAAAACAACCTTTAAGCCAAGTCGAGCTGCGCGAACCGCCGCAAAAACACCTGTACAACTACCACCTGCAACAAATAAATCGACCTCGTTACAAACAGGAATTTGCTTTTTAGGTTCTAAAACATACTCCATAATTACAACTCCAAAAACTAAAATTGCCAAGTCAATAATAATATACCAAACACCCGTAATTTTTGCAATAAAAATTGCTTTTATAATGCATCGTGAAAATAACCAAAAAAATTATAATAAAACTGTTGAAAATTACAAGTTTATATTATATAATAATTATAGTATCCTGACATAAAGATTTTTCTGATTGAAAGGCTACGGTTAATTAAATATTTATTTTAATTTTTACCGTGCCTTATTAGGCGCGGTTATTTTTATATAAGGAGTGTTATTATGGAAACACGCGTGGCAGTTATTAGTATTATTGTTGAAGAAAAGGAAGCAATTTCTCTACTAAACGAGCTTTTACACGAATATGGCGAATATATAATTGGGCGCATGGGACTACCCTATCGTGAGAAAAGTATTAGCATAATTTGCATTGCAATTGATGCTCCGCAGGATGTTATTTCTACACTTTCGGGTAAGTTAGGCAAGCTTAGCGGCATAAGCGTAAAAACTGCCTACAGCAACCTTAAATAATGAACGATAAAGTAAAAGCTTTAATTGACCGTTTATATAAAACACGTAAATTGAATTTAGAAGAATATGAATTTTTAATTGATAATTATTCTTTAGATGCCTATAAGTATGCCGCACAAAAGGCATTAAGTTTACGCGAGTTTTATTATGGAAAAAAGGTGTTTATACGCGGTCTTATTGAAATAAGTAATATTTGTAAAAACGACTGTTTTTACTGTGGCATAAGAAAAAGCAACAAGCTTTGCGTACGTTACAGATTAACCAAAGAAGATATTTTGAATTGTTGCAAAGAAGGTTATAGGTTAGGCTTTAGAACCTTTGTGCTACAGGGTGGCGAGGACCCTTATTTTGATGACAGACGTTTAGTTGATATTATTAAAAGCATAAAGGAGCTTTACCCCGACTGTGCTGTAACACTTTCACTTGGTGAGCGCACAAAAGAAAGCTACAAAGCATTAAAAGACGCGGGTGCAGACCGCTATTTACTGCGTCACGAAACGGCTGACAGTGACCATTACAGTAAGTTACACCCCATAAACCTAACCTTACAAAATCGTGTTAAATGCTTAATTGATTTAAAGGCGTTAGGCTTTCAGACGGGTTGTGGATTTATGGTAGGAAGCCCCTATCAGACAAGCAGCAGTATTGCAAAGGACCTTAAATTTATTGAAGAATTTAAACCTGATATGTGTGGTATTGGACCTTTTATTTCACATAAAGACACACCATTTAAGGATCAACCGAATGGCAGTGTAGAGCTAACGTTATATTTATTATCTTTAATAAGAATAATTAATCCAAGCGTACTTTTACCTGCAACCACAGCTTTGGGAACCCTTGAAAACGACGGACGTGAAAACGGTATACTTTCGGGTGCTAACGTTATTATGCCAAATCTTTCCCCAAAGGAAGTCAGAAAAAAATATATGCTTTATGACAATAAAAAGTCTGACGGAGATGAAGCGGCAGAAAGCCTGGAAGAAATAAAAAAACGCATCGAAAAAATTGGCTATAGCATTGTTATAGACCGTGGCGATAAAAGAAAGGACATTTAGTTATGGCAGTTTATAATCCAAAATCTTTAAAGGCGGAAGAATTTATTAATCATGAAGAAATTTTAGAAACACTAAAATACGCCGAAGAAAATAAAAATAATTTTGAACTTATTAATGAAATTTTAGAAAAAGCAAGACCAAGACAAACCGAAAACGGTATTGAATGCCGAGGACTTACTCACAAAGAAGCCTCTATTTTACTTGCTTGTGAAGATAAGGACGTATTGAATAAAATTTACGAAATTGCTGAAGAAATAAAGCTTCGTTTTTATGGCAACCGTATTGTTATTTTTGCGCCCCTTTATTTATCTAACTACTGTGTAAACGGTTGTGTTTACTGTCCTTACCACATAAAAAACAAGTGCATTCAAAGAAAGAAACTAACCCAAGAAGAAATAAAAAAAGAAGTTATTGCTTTACAGGATATGGGACATAAGCGTTTAGCTATTGAATCGGGCGAAGACCCGGTTAACAACCCCATTGAATATATTTTAGAAAGTATTAAGACAATTTACAGCATTAAACACAAAAACGGTGCAATAAGACGTGTTAACGTTAACATTGCCGCTACTACCGTTGAAAACTATAAAAAGCTAAAAGACGCAGGTATTGGAACATATATTTTATTCCAAGAAACATACCACAAAGAAAGTTATTTAAAGCTTCATCCAACAGGACCTAAACACGATTATGATTATCATACAGAAGCTATGGACCGCGCAATGCAGGGCGGTATTGATGACGTTGGTCTTGGTGTGTTATTTGGACTTGAACTTTATAAGTATGAGTTTGCGGGACTTCTTATGCACGCAGAACACTTGGAGGCTGTACACGGAGTGGGTCCACACACAATAAGCGTTCCAAGAATAAAAAAAGCTAACGATATTGACCCTTCTGCATTTGATAATTCCATTTCTGACGAAATGTTCCAAAAAATTACCGCTTGTATCAGACTTGCTGTTCCCTACACCGGCATTATTATTTCAACACGCGAATCTGAAGAAGTACGCGGAAAGCTACTAAAAATGGGTGTTTCTCAGGTTAGCGGTGGAAGCCGCACCTCTGTTGGCGGTTACACAACAGAAGAAAGACCCCACGATACCGAACAGTTTGACGTATCTGACCAAAGAACATTGGACGAGGTTGTACGCTGGTTAATGCAAAACGGTCATATTCCCTCTTTCTGCACCGCTTGTTACAGATTAGGACGTACGGGTGACAGATTTATGAGTTTGTGCAAAACGGGACAAATTTCTAACTGTTGCCATCCAAACGCACTTATGACCTTAACCGAATATTTGGTTGACTATGCTTCTAAAGAAACTAAAGAAGTTGGTTTTAAGATGATTGAAAAAGAGCTATTTAAAATTCCCAGCGATAAGGTTAGAGAAATTGCAAAGCAAAACATTGAAGATATTAAAAATTCTAACCGCAGAGATTTTAGATTTTAATTAGGAGAAAAACTATGAGTTTAAACGGAGTTGTATCTGCTGAAAGACTTCATATTGGCTTTTTTGGATTACGTAATGCCGGAAAATCAAGCTTAGTTAACGCTGTTACGGGACAAGAATTATCGGTAGTATCTGACATTAAGGGTACTACTACAGACCCTGTTAAAAAAGCCATGGAGCTACTACCGCTTGGCCCGGTTGTTATTATTGATACGCCGGGATTTGACGACGAAGGAACCTTAGGTGAACTGCGCGTTAAAAAAACACGCGAAATTCTAAGTTTAACCGATATTGCGGTTTTGGTGGTTGATGCAAGTATTGGATTATCTGACACCGACAACCAACTGATTTCTTTATTCAAAGAAAAAAACACTCCTTTTATTTTGGCCTTTAATAAAAGCGACCTAATAAAAGAAGAGATTACTTTAAAAAATGATAATGAAATTTTAGTTAGTGCGGTAAACAACCAAAACATAAACGAACTTAAAGAACTAATTGGTAAGCTTGTTAAACAAAAAGAACAAAACAAGCCTATTGTTGCAGATTTATTAAATAAGGGTGATACGGTTATATTGGTTATTCCCATTGATGAATCAGCTCCAAAGGGCCGCATTATTTTGCCACAGCAATTAGTTTTAAGAGAGTTATTAGATAATAACTGCACCGCTGTTTGTTGCAAAGAAACAGATTTAAAAAACACCCTTAACGCGCTTAAAGAAAAACCCGCACTTGTAATTACCGATTCGCAGGTATTTAATTACGTTTCCGGTGTTTTGGATGATGATATTTTACTTACTTCATTCTCAATTTTGTTTGCAAGATATAAGGGTGATCTAAAAACACTGGTTAACGGTGCAAAGGCTCTTAAAAATTTAAAAGAAAATGCAAACCTGCTTATTTCTGAAGGGTGTACACACCACCGTCAATGCAACGATATTGGAACTGTTAAAATACCGGCATGGGTTGAAAAATTTACGGGCAAAAAATTAAATTTTGAATTTACCAGTGGCGGAGAATTTCCTGAAGATTTAGAGAAATATGACTTGATTATTCACTGCGGTGGGTGTATGCTAAACGAAAAGGAAATGAAATCGCGCTTAAGTAAGGCAAATATACAAAATATTCCCATTGTAAATTACGGTGTTGTCATTGCTTTAATGAACGGTATACTAAAACGCGCATTACTTCCTTTTAAAAATATTGATTTGTAGGTAAAATATGAAATTTATAAAAGAACTACCTAAAAGGACTGTAGTTAAAGACTGCTACGACGTTATTGTTTGCGGTGGCGGTATTGCGGGAGTTAGCGCCGCATTAGCCGCAGCCAGACAAAACAAAAAGGTGCTTTTAATTGAAAAGCTATTTTTACTTGGCGGACTTGCAACAAGTGGGCTTGTTACTATTTATTTGCCCCTTTGTGATGGTTGCGGCAGACAGGTTAGTTTTTCTATTGCAGAAGAACTGTTTAGATTATCTATTAAACATGGGCATGAAGATGAATACCCTGAGGCTTGGCTTAAGGGTGGAACAAAGGAAGAAAAAACAAAAAAGCGTTTTCAGGTGCGTTTTAATGCTAACCTTTATGCCCTACTGCTTGAAAAGCATTTAAAAGAAAATGCGGTAGATATTTTATATGGCTCAACCGTTTGTAATGCGGTTATTAAAAAGGGCAAAATAACACATATTGTTACCGAAAACAAAGAAGGTAGAATTGCTTACAATGTAAAATCCGTAGTTGACACTACAGGAGACGCTGACGTTTGCGAATTTACAAAAGCAGGTACCTGCACTTTTTCACAAGGAAACACTCTTGCCGGTTGGTATTACTTTTTTAATAAAGATAATATTGACCTTAAAATGCTTGGATTTTCTGATATACCTGATAAATATAAAACCGAAGCCGAAAAGCAGGTAAAGGGTAAAAGATATTTTGGTATAAAAGATTTATCTGAAATGGCAATGGACTCACACGCTTTTACTTTAGATGACTTTCTTAAAAATGGCGGCATAGATAAAGACAGACATTTATCTACCATTGCAACCACGCCGCAGATAAGAATGACAAGACGAATTTCAGGTGAATATACTTTAGACGATACCGAAATGCACAAAGAGTTTAATGACAGCATTGGTTTAATTGCGGACTGGCGTAAAAGCGGACCTATTTATGAGATACCCTTTAGAACGTTATATTCTAAAAAAATTAAAAACCTTATAACCGCAGGACGCAGCATTAGTGTTACAGATGCTATGTGGGACATAACGAGGGTTATTCCCGTTTGTGCAGTAACGGGTGAAGCTGCAGGTGTAGCCGCCGCTGTTACCGACGATTTTACAAAATTAGATATAAGTTTTTTACAAGAAAAATTAAAGCAAAACGGTGTAATACTACACGAAAAAGATTTATAAAGCACAAAAAAATCAGTAGTCTTTTGACTACTGATTTTTATTTTATTTATTATTTTTTCATCCAGGTAGATGGGTTTAATGCCAAAAGCAACGGGAATATTTCTAAACGACCAAGCAGCATTGCAAAGGATAAAACCACCTTTGAAAAGGCTGAAAAATCTGCAAAATTTCCTGCAGGACCAATAAGACTTAAACCGGGACCAACGTTATTAAAACAGGTTACCGTTGCTGTAAGATTTGTAACCAAATCAAAAGGCTCAAAGGTTATAAGCAAGAATATTACAAAAATACAAGCGGTATATATAGCAAAATAAATACTTACACTACGAAGTAAATCTTTATCTACGGGTTTACCGTCTACCTTTACAGTTACAACACTTCTTGGGTGCAACATTCTATGCAGCTCTGCTCTGATTAGTTTTATTAAAATTAGTAATCTTGATGTTTTAAGGCCACCGCAGGTTGAACCTGCACAGCCACCTAAAAACATAAGGAAAAATAACAAGCCTTTTGAAAACTCCGGCCACTTGGTAAAATCAACAATAGCAAAACCCGTTGTAGACACAAACGAAGTAACAGTGAATGCAGAATGACGTAGTGCTTCTGCAAAGGTTTCATAAACAGACAAAAGATTTATGGTGATTGCTGTAATTGAAGCTAAAACAATGGTTACATAAAGCCATAATTCATTGTTTTTAAATACATCTGAAAAACGTTTTATAAGCAATAAATAATAAAGGTTAAAGTTAATTGCAAACAAAAACATAAATACTGCAATTACCCATTGACAATAAGGACTATAAGAACCTATACTATCTGATTTTGTGCCAAAGCCACCTGTACCCGCAGTACCAAACGTGTGAACAATACTATCAAAAAGTGGCATATTTCCAAAAAGGAGCAGTACTATTTGAATAACCGTAAGGCCAAAATAAATTGCAATTAATATTTTTACAGTATCTTTTATTTTGGGCGAAAGCTTACCAAATGTGGGACCCGGCATTTCTGCGCGAAGAATATAAATGGTTCTACCCGAAACGTCAGGTATTAAGGCTACTACGAAAACCAATACGCCAAGTCCGCCAATATAATGGGTAAAGCTACGCCAAAATAGTATACCGTGGCTTAAAGCCTCTACATTTCTTAAAACAGAAGAACCCGTTGTGGTAAAGCCCGAAACCGTTTCAAAAAATGCATCGAAAAAGTTTGGAATTTCACCGCTGATAAAAAACGGTAAGCATCCAATTAACGAAGCAAATATCCAGGATAATGCAACTATTAAAAAGCCTTCTCTGGCATAAATTGCTTTTGGTGGATTTTTGCTTATTAATATAAAAAAGCTACCAACCGCTAAAGCAATTAAAATAGTAATTAAAAATGACCAGAGGCTTGTTTCTGAATAAATTAACGATACTACCGCAGGAATTAAAAGTGCTACCGCTTCAAGCACAATCATTTTACCAACGGTATTTACTATTATTCTACGATTCATTAGCTTTCCCCTATCTTACGATACCTTCTAAAGACTGAAGGCCTTCATTTGAGGTAATAACTATGATTAGATCGTTAGGTAAAATTTTATCTTCACCCGAAGGAATAATGGCTTTTCTGCCACGAACAATACCCGCAATAAGAGTATTTTCTTTTAATTTCATTTCTTTAAGCGGAATGTCAATATATTTAAAGCTGCTATCAACAATAAACTCTAACGCTTCTACCTTACCGTCAAGAAGCTTATAAAGGGTTTCAACCTTACTGCCAAGTGAATTTTGCAATGCTCTTGCATACTGAATAATAACGTTGCAAATGGTTTCTTGCGGAGAAACTATTGTATCAAGACCCAGCTTTTCGGCCATATCGCCTAAGGGTGCACTATTAACCTTTGCAATTACCTTTGGCACGTTGCGGTTATTGGCATTTAAAGCCACTAATATATTTTGTTCATCAAGACCTGTTAATGCCACAAAAGCATCATGATGGTCAATACCTTCTTCAAAAAGTACTTCCTGTTCGGCAGAACTACCGCATATCATACTAACGTTTTGCAGGTCATCTGCAAAGGCTTCACAACGAGCGGGGTCTTCATCAATAATTTTTACCTGTGTACCCGCCGCAGAAAGCATTTTTGCTAAATAATAGGAGGTTCTTGTAGCACCGATAATCATAACGTTTTTTGCTTTGCTTTTTAGCACCTTCATTTGACGCATAAGCTTGAATATTTCTGTAGGTGTTGCGCTAACGCCTATTCTATCCCCTACTTGTAAAACAAACCTACCATCAGGAATAATGGCTTCTTCGCCGCGTTGAACCATACATACAACAAATTCGGCCGCAAAGTTTTTTCTGAATTCTATTAAAGACAGACCTGCCGCCGGTGAACCTTCTTTAATTTTAAGTTCAACCATTTGGAAATTTCTGCGAGAGAAATTTTCAATTTTTACAGCGGATGGGAATTTTAAAATGTTATATAACTCATGAGCTACCAGTAGTTCAGGATTAATAGACATTGATAAATCTAACTGAGAACGCAAAAAATCTAAACTTCGATCGTTATATTCGGGGGTGCGAATTCTGGCAATTGTTTGACTGGCGCCCATTCTTTTTGCTAGAAAACATGAAAGCATATTAAATTCATCGGAACCTGTTACTGCTATAAACATTTCCGCTTTAGAGATTTCAGCTTCTTTTAAAGTATCATATTCAAGCGCACTACCGCAAACACTCATTACGTCATAAGTGTTTGTTAGCTCGTTTATAACAGAAGGCTTTTGATCAATTACGATAATATCGTGCTCTTCTTTAATAAGACTTGCCACTATGCTTGTACCAATTTTACCGCAACCGGCAACAACTATACGCATAAACAGTCCCCCTTTATTTATAGTATTTTAACACATCAAAATTATATTTTCAATATCACTATTGGTTTAAGTTTTATGCTCTGTCACAATGAAAAAATAGTCCGTTTTTACGGACTATTTTCTTAATTTAAGTCATAACCATCCCAGTCTGCAAAATGTCTCTTTAAATAGGTGATATCTTTAATTGTAATAGAATCGTCTTTATTAACATCAGCAGCTTCAGGAACAAATGCTATTCCGTCCCAGTCGGCTAAATATCTCTTTATTGCGGTGATATCCTTAATTGTAATAGAACTGTCACCGTTAGCATCGCCTCTTAAAAATTCAGCAAGTCGGATCGTAGCCATGTCGTTCTGTGAG
>JAZNNZ010000077.1:0-12691 GCA_045580525.1 Acutalibacteraceae bacterium | reverse complement strand
GTAATAGGCAAAAAGCTGAAGTGGGATTACTTCTAAAAGCGCCAATAAAAGCGGGTGTGTTTTTGGTAAATATAAAACCTCATCTGCATAGCGCTCAATATCTGTATTACCCATAAACGAAGTGGCAAGTACCGTAGCGCCGCGGGTTATTACCTCTTTAACGTTGCTCAACATTTTATCGCTTAATTCATTATAACAGCAAAGGGCAACAACCAGTCGGTCGTCTTCAATTAAAGAAATGGTACCGTGCTTTAATTCACCTGCGGCATAGGCTTCAGAGTGAATATAAGAAATTTCTTTTAATTTTAGTGAGCCTTCAAGTGCTACCGCATAGTCCATATTTCTGCCAATAAAAAATATTGAAGAATTATGCATAAACCTTTTAGATAGTGCATTTAAGCGGTTGGTCTCTTTAAAAATTTCTTCCTGCTTTTGTGGTATCAGTAAAAGCTCATCGGTTAAATTTTTAAGTAGTATTTCGTCAGAGCTGTCTTTAATTTTTGCGGCATAAATGCCGAACAAACAAAGCATAGCCACTTGCGTTGTATAACCTTTAGTAGTAGCAACCGCAATTTCTGGTCCTGCCCAGGTGTAAAGAACGTCGTGTGATTCTTTTGCAATACTAGAGCCCACAACGTTTACTATTGAAAGGGTGTGTGCACCTTTTTCTTTGGCTTCCTTTAATGCCGCTAGAGTGTCGGCGGTTTCACCGCTTTGACTAATAATTATTACAAGTGTATTTTTATTTATAATAGGATTTTTATATCTGAATTCACTTGCAAGTTCAACCTCTGTGGGAACACGCAAAATTTCTTCATAAAAATATTTTGCCACAACTCCTGCGTGATAGGCGCTACCGCAGGCGGTAATTATTATACGATTAATATTTTTTATCTGCGCACTTGAAAGCTTAAGCCCTTCAAAAAATACTTCACCGTTTTTAATTCTGGGTTCAATGGTTTTTCTTATAGCTTCAGGCTCTTCCATAATTTCTTTAAGCATAAAATGGTCATAGCCGCCTTTTTCAGCCGCGGCAATATCCCAGTTTATTATTGAAATTTCTTTTTCAATTTTTGTAAGGCTACTATCAAAAAATTCGGCACCGTCGGTGGTTATTTTTGCAATTTCTCCGTCATTTAAATAAACAACCTGTTTGGTTTTATCTATAATTGCTGTAACGTCACTTGCAATAAAGCCTTCGTTTTTTCCAAGTCCCACAATAAGCGGCGAAAAATGACGCACAGCGTAAAGGGTATGGGGATCGTTTTTATTTATAACGCCAATAGCATAAGAACCGCGCAAAGCCTTTACCGTTTTTTGTAATGCTTTAAGCATATCGCCTTCATAAAATTTACTTATTAAATGCGGAATAACCTCGGTGTCGGTTTCGCTTAAAAAAACCACGCCGCTTTTTATAAGCTCTGCTTTTATTTCTGCATAGTTTTCAATAATTCCGTTGTGCACAACCGCAAATTCGTTATTGTTATCGGTATGCGGATGAGCATTTGTTGTTGTGGGAGCTCCATGTGTTGCCCAGCGTGTATGCCCAATACCAATAAAACCGTTGCAAGAGTTTTTGTCTTTTACTAAAGCCTTTAAACTTGCAATTCTTTCGGTAGTTTTCTGTGTATTTAAAATACCGCCCGCTATTGTGGCAATTCCTGCCGAATCATAGCCGCGGTATTCAAGTCTTTCAAGTCCATTTAATAAAACGTCTTTAGCGTTGCTTTTTCCAACAAATCCAACAATACCACACATAAAAATACTCTCCTTTATAGTATGGTTTTCGTTAATTCGAGTGGGAATAAGCAGTCTTGGCTCCTGCCACAAAAAAGGGAAGATCATCAAAAACCTTTTTTGTAAATTCCCACTCACCGAAAAATGTTCGCCGGTTTTACCCGACATAAAATTTATATCACAAAAAAATTTTTCTCACAACTCCACGAAATTAACGAAAATCTAGAAATATTATATGCATTTATTGGTCAAAAAATAGGTGGGTATAAAAATAAAAAAACTTTCATATAATTAACCAACTGTATTTAAGGTGGTTAAAATATGAAGGCTTTTTTAAATAAAAGGGTTATTGATATAGCAAATTACATAGAAAGCACCGGTGCTACGGTTCGTGCCGCCGCCACGGTTTTTGGCGTATCAAAATCCACAGTACATAAAGACGTTACCGAAAGACTTGAAAAAATTGATTACAGCCTTTACGAAAAGGTAAGGGTGGTTTTAGAAAAGAATAAAGATGAGCGGCATATTCGCGGCGGAGAAGCCACAAAGCAAAAATATAAAATAAAAAAATAAAGACCTGAACAAAACATTCAGGTCTTTTGTTTATTTTTTAAGTAATGTATTAAGCTCATCCATAAAGGTGTTAATATCTTTAAATTGGCGGTAAACCGAAGCAAAACGAACGTATGCCACTTCGTCAACGTCCTTTAGTTTATCCATTACTAATTCACCAATTTTATCACTAGAAACCTCTCTGTCAAGTGAGTTTTGAATTTTCATTTCAATATCAGTGATAATTTTATCTAAAGTTTCAATAGAAACGGGACGCTTTTCACAAGCGCGCATAAGACCGTTAAGTAATTTATCGCGAGAAAAGGTCTCGCGCGATTTATCCTTCTTAATAACAATAATAGGAAGGCTTTCAATAATTTCGTATGTAGTAAAGCGCTTGGCGCACTCTAAACATTCACGTCTGCGGCGAATTCTTTCGCCCTCATCTGTTGGACGTGAATCAATAACCTTACTTTCTTCAAAACCGCAAAAAGGACATTTCATAACAAAACACTCCTATTTATTATTTAATCTTTTAAATATTAGATCGTAGCCTTCGTTACCATAGGTTAAAGAACGGTTTACCCTTGAAATTGTTGCAGTGGAAGCGCCGGTTTCTTTAACAATGTCGCTATAAACCTTCTTTTCCATAAGCATTTTTGCAACCTCTAAGCGTTGAGAAATTGCCTGAATTTCTTTAACGGTGCATACGTCTTCAAAAAACTTGTAGCATTCATCTACCGTTTCAAGTGCTAAAATTGCCTCAAAAAGATCGTCAGTAGCCTTGTTTTTAATACTAAGCATCAGTAAACACTCCTTGCAAAGTTTTTCTATAGTTATATATTAACATATTAAAGCGTTAAAGTCAAGAAATATAATTTTTAAAAAGTGGCTCTTCAGAAAGTGCAACCTGCTTACAGTATTTATCTGTTTTTTCTTTATATAGCCTTAAATCGTTTGCACAGTGTATATATTCATTAAATTTATGAATATTCATTTGTGTGCTTGGCGGTAGATTTAAAAAGAATTTTCTACTGGAAGTGCTGTTATAAATAAGTTCTTGTAAATTTTTATATTGCATAAAATACCTCCACACTTATTTTTTCTATTTTATGAGAAAATATCAAAAGTGTTAAGGGCAAAAAAAGAGCAGTACCATTTTGGTACTGCTCTAAACTAATATGCTTTTTATTATTCTTCGGTAGAAGCTTCTTTAGCGTTTTTAAGAACTAGGTTTGTAATAATACCTAAAATAAGTGCACAAGCAATAGAGGTAATTGTAACTTCACCAATCTTCATAGCAAAGCCGCCAATACCTGCAATTAAAATTACAGAAGCGGTAAATAGGTTTTTGTTTTCTTCTAGGTTAACCTTTTGTAGCATCTTTAAGCCGGATACTGCAATGAAACCGTAAAGTGTAATACATACACCGCCCATTACGCAACCGGGAATTGAATCTAAAAATGCAACAAAGGGAGATACGAAGGAGATTAAGATTGCTAAAATTGCGGTTGCAGAAATTGTTGCAACAGAAGCATTTCTTGTAATTGCAACGCAACCTACAGATTCACCGTATGTAGTGTTGGGGCAACCGCCAAAGATGGCACCTGCCATAGAACCAACGCCATCACCAAGTAGTGTTCTGTGTAGACCGGGATCTTCAATTAAATCGTGACCAATAATAGAAGAAAGGTTTTTGTGGTCAGCAATGTGTTCTGCAAAAACAACGAATGCAACAGGAACGTATGCTACAGCGATTGTTGCAATATATTCAGGTTTTGCAGCAATTTCAGAGATACCATTAATACCTTTTAAGAAAGTAAATTCAGGAACAGATAGGAATGTTTTAATTGTTACACCGTCTGCAACTAAGGAAGTGAAGGGAGTAAAGTCGATAACGATTAACTCTTTAATACCGGCTGTCATACCGATAATAGTAAAGATTAAAGCTACTGCATACCCTGCAAGAATACCTATAATAAAGGGAATAAGTTTTGCCATTTTTTTACCGTATGTTGAGCAAATAACAACTACTAAGAAGGTAACTAATGCGCAAATTACAGATACCCAAATATTGCCGCTCATTAGAAAGGCTGAGCCATCATCGTTTTTAGGACCGTAAGAAAATACGTCGTTAATAGCAGCGCCTGCTAAAGATAAACCGATAATTGCAACTGTAGGTCCAATTACAACCGGAGGCATAAGAGTGGAAATCCACTTTGTACCTGCAAATTTAACAACTAAAGCAATAATTACATAAACAAGACCTGCAAAAACTGCGCCAATAATCAGACCTAAATAACCTAAGCTCATAGATACGCCACCTGCGAATGCGGCTAGCATTGAGCCGATAAATGCGAAGGATGAGCCTAAAAAAACGGGGCTACGGAATTTAGTAAATAGTTGATAAACTATTGTACCAACACCGGCCCCGAATAGTGCAGCAGAAGCACTCATACCATTACCAACAATAGCAGGAACAGCAATTGTTGCAGCCATAATAGCAAGTAATTGTTGAATTGCAAAAACAATTAGTTGACCAAATTTTGGCTTGTCTTTAATACCGTAAATTAAGTTCATTACAATTTTCCCCTTTTAAATATTTTTTAAAAGCAAAAAATGCTTTTTAAAGAGTATAGCACAAGTTTTTTAAAATGTAAAGTATAAAAAACACAAAATATCAATTTTTTTTACAAAAAAACCGCACACACAACTACATATTGTGTATGCGGCATGGTTTACCAGTTAACAAACCAGCGAGGCAAATAACATCCGCCCTCAAAATGAGACTCCTTTGTTTCGTCAAAAGATGATGCTTCTACCTTTTTATAAAAATATTTATCAAATTCTTCATTATCAAGTGGCAAAGAAACAGGTACAGAACCTTTCCAGGAAGAAAGGTATGCCGCATTAGAAATAGAAAGCTCTTTTATACCGTCGGTTCCGGGGGAGATAAGCTTTTCACCATACAAAATAGCATTTGCATAGTTTTGTAAAATTCCTTTATGGGCAATTTCACTGTCGCACTCAAATTCTTCGTAGGTCATGGTGGGGCCTTTGGTGTCGTCAAAGCAGAAGGTTCTTTCACTTTCGCTTAACTTCCAAAGCTTTAGCATACCGTTTTCAAGCACCATTTTACCCTTATCACAAGCAATTTCAAAGCGGTTAGTGCCGGGCAGTTCACCTGTAGAAGTAATAAAGGTGCCGGTTGAACCGTCGGGGTACTTTGCATAAATGGCGGCTTCATCATCAACCTCAATGTTGTGGTATTTACCGTAAGAAATAATAGCGGTAATTTCACTTGGTTCGCCGCAAATCCATTGCCATAGATCAAGATTATGCGGAGATTGATTAATTAAAACGCCGCCGCCTTCACCGCGCCAGGAAGCACGCCAAGAGCCGCTATCGTAATAGCTTTGCGGACGGTACCAGTTGGTTATAACCCAGGAATTGCGCTTAATGTTACCAAGTACGCCGCTTTTTATAATTTCACGTGCTTTTATAAAAATTTCATTGGTGCGTTGGTTAAACATAATAGCAAAAACCTTACCGCTTTTTTTAGCAATTTCGTTAAGTTGCTTTGCCTTTGTTACGGTAACGTCAACTGGTTTTTCAACCAAAACGTGAAGATCGTTTTGCAGAGCATACATTGCAATATCGGCATGCATTGGGTGGGGAACTGCGATAATAATGGCTTCTACTGCTTTGGAATCAATTAAAGACTTATAATTATCAAATATTAAAACGTCTTTAAAATTTTCTTTGCAGTAGTCGCGTCTAAAGGGGCTTTTATCGCATACTGCCACAAGCTTTAAACCCTTTGTTCCGTTATTATATATATGATTAGCGTGGGCAGAACCCATATTGCCAATACCAATTATACCTAATTTGACTTGTTTTCCCATAAAAAATACCTACTTAACCTTTTTACCCATTACAAAAATATCCGAAACATTAACCTTTTCATCAAAAACAATAATATCGGCGTCTTTGTTTGCGGCAATTACGCCCTTATTAAGCTTTAATATTTCTGCAGGAACTTTGGTAATCATTTTCACAGCGTCAATTAAACCAAAACCACATTCGTTTGCAATAAATTTAACTAAACGGTTGGTGGTTGCAACGCTACCTGCAAAAGCAGAGCGGTCTTTTAACTTACAAACACCGTCTTCAACAATAAATTCGGTGCCGCCCATAATGCCTTCCTTTATATCTGTACAGGCTATTTCAAGGCTATCTGTAATAAGTGCTGTTTTATCGGTGCCTTTAATTTTAATTATCAACTTAACAAGATCTATAGGCAGGTGTTTGCCATCTGCAATAATTTCAACAAAAAGCTCGTCACGTAAAAATGCCGATTCAATAACCCCCAAAGATCTGAATCCATATTCACGGGTAATTGTAGAAGTGCAGGAATAAAGGTGTGTAATTAAATTACAACCGTTATCAATTGCGGTTTTCATATCTTCATATTTTGCGTTGGTGTGCCCTGCAGAAGCAATTATGCCCGTGTCGGTCAAATATTTGCAAAACTCACCGTTGTCTTTTTCAGGGGCATAGGTCCAACGTGCAATATATTTACCGTAATTTTTAATTAAATCTTCATAATCACTTTTTATAGGTTCGGTTATAAATGTGGGGCATTGTGCGCCGCATTGTTCTTTAGAAAGATAAGGCCCTTCTAAATGAGCGCCTAAAATATTGGCTTTACTTTCACATGAATCCATAGCCTTTGCAATAGCAATAACAGCATCTCGCATATCAGAAAACGGAGAAGCCGAAATAGTAGGCAAAATAGTGGTAGTACCATAATTTAAGTGGCAGTCTACCGCGGCCAAAACATCATCTTTTGTGGTGTTTAAAAACGGATGCCCACCTGCACCGTGGGTGTGCATATCTATAAAGCCGGGAGAAACGTAAAGTCCCGTATAGTCATATTCTGTACAGCCGGATTTATCTTCTTTCGAAACCGATAAAATTTTACCGTCTTCTAAATAAATAAAACCGTCAAACAAACCGTCTTCAAGTATTATGCGGTCACTTTTAATTTTAATTAAACTCATAATAAACCCGAACTTTCATTATCTAAATAAAGTGTTGCATTTTCTTGCTTTCTTAAAATAGTAGCGGGGCAATGCTCGTCAATAGTTCCGGTTAAGGTTTCTTTAACTGCATTTGCCTTTGTTTTAGCGGGTACTATGCAAAACAGATATGGCGCTTTAACTAGGGTTGGTACGGTTAATGTCATAGCGTGTGTAGGAACTAGAGAAATATTCTCAAAGCAACCGTCGTTAACCTGTTGCTGACGACAAATTTCATCAAGTTTTACCTTTTTAACCATTTTGCTGTCATTAAAATCTGCTACCGGCGGATCGTTAAATGCAATGTGTCCGTTTTCACCAATACCCATAACAACAATATCTGTTGGGTTTTTAGTTAAAAGCTTGGAATATCTTTCGCACTCGGCTTCAACGTCTGTAGCTTCACAGTTTATGTAGTTAATGCTTTTAAAAGGCACAAGCGAAAAAATATGTTCCTTTAAAAAGTTACCAAAGCCTTGCGGAGCGTCTTTTGAAAGGCCAACGTATTCATCCATATGATATGCATTTATACGTGTCCAATCAATAGTTTTATCGTTAATTAAAGCAAGTAGCACGTCGTTTTGGCTGGGAGCCGCCGCAAAAATAACGTTTAGTTCTTCCTTTTCAGAAAGCAGTTCGTTAATTTTTGCAGAAATATCTTTTGCGGCACCTTCGCCCATAAGGGTGCGATTTTCATATTGCTTTACAAGTAAATTATCTACCTTAAATTCTTTCATTGTACTTCACCTAAAATGGATTTTATTTTTTCAACAGCATCGCAAAAAGCGGTTTTGCCATCGGGGTATTTATAAGGATTATCAAAGCTTTTGCCAACAAGCGCATTAAGTCCCGAGAAGGTCTGTAAGTGTGGCTCTAAAGTAATAAAGGTATCCTTTTTCATATCCTTTTTATACTCTTGCAAAATTTCTTTAATGTTGGCTTCGCCCTTTCCTGCGGGAACAATAGCACCCGCAGATAAAGAGTCTTTAATATGAAAATACTCAATATGTTCTTTTAAAGTTTTTAGCCCATCGGGGTATGGCTTAAAGCCATCAAGCACAAAGTTGCCCATATCAAAAACACATTTTATTCTGCCGTTAAACTGCTGCATAATTTTTTTGCAGTTTTCTGGGCTTTCGCCATAAATTTTGGCTTCGTTTTCGTGGCAAAGGGTAACACCGTATTCTTCTGAAAGTGAAATTAATTTTTCTAATTTTTCAAAAACTTCATCTTCGCTTAAAAGTATATCTTTGTCTTTATGTGGGTAAAAGCTAAACATACGAATATTCTTAACGTTAAGTTTATTGGCAATTGTAAAAACGTTTTTAGCCTTTTCTAAATGAGCGTTAAAATCATCATCAAGTGTAATTTTACCCAAAGGAGACCCCAAAGCCGAAGCAGAAATTCCGTAATAATCTAATTTAGATTTAACGTCGTGTGTTTCTGCAACGTTTAAGTCTGCAATATTCTTTTTATCAATAAAGCGTAGTTCTGCGTAATCAATTTCAAACTTTTTTAATGCTTCAAGCTGTTCTGTAAAGCTATCTGCATATTCGTCTGAAAAAGCCGATAATAAAAATTTAGCCATTATAGGTCATACTCCGTTACTTTTTCTTCTTTACCGCTTTCTAAACTGCGATAAATTGCATTCATAACAAACACCGGCGCAATAAAATCTTTATAAGAAATTTTTACTTCGCCATTGTTTACTAAAATATCGTAAAACTCATTAAATTCAGCCTTAAACCAGGGGTCGTTAACCTCAAGCTCTTTTGCCTTTGTAGAGTCTTTTGTGTATCTTGCGGCGTAATAGTGTGCGCTGTCTTCAGAAAATAAACCGGTTATATTGTAATTTTCATAATTAAACACAACCAAAACGCCCTTGCTTTTGCGGTAGGCCTTAACAGAAATTGGGTATCTGCCAAAAATTTCAAGCAGGGCTTCTACTAAATGACCTGCATAGAAAAACATTCCGCCCCAGGGATTATCAAACCAAATGGGTGCGCGAACAAGTCCGCCAATGGTTTCGCCATCAAGGTTATCTTGTTTAAGCTCTTTAATAAAATCAATGTGCTTTAAGCAGGAGCCGCCGGTAATTTTAATGTTATTTTCTTTTAGCTCTGCCATAAAGTTTAGTGCATCTTCTTCTGAAACGGTAATGGGCTTATCAATAAACATTACAGCGCCGCTTTCAATATATGGCTTTGCAAATTTATAATGAAGCCCACCGTGACGGGCGGTTACAATAATACCATCAACCTTACCCACCGCTTCATCATAAGAAGACATTTGGGGCACACCGTAGTTATCTTCTAACTTTTGCATAGCCTCTTTGTCTTCACTATAAGCGCCAATTACCTCAATTTCGGGGAATGAGCCTTCCTTTATAAAGTTTAAAAATGAATTAACGTGACCGTTTTCACAGCCAAGCATTACAACTTTTTTCATATTTTTTCTCCTGATTAGAAAATTAATGGCATGGGGTTATCGGTGTGAACCTTATCAATAATAGCAATAATTTCGGTAGCCATTTCGGGTGTTATACGAACAGGCTTGTTTTTAGTAAGGTTAAAATAAACGTCCTTATAAGCTTCGGCTACTGCGGTAGTAAATGCAGAAGAACCATTCATTTCGCCGCTTTCTTCGTGGGTAATTAGATTTTCACCACAGTAAATGGGTTCGCCCTTTTCATCCTTTAAGAAGTTTTCTTCTACAGGACGTTCGGGGTTTTCACCGTCTACAATGTATTTATATTTGTAGCTACCTGCGGTTGATGAGTAGGTACCTTTTGTACCTTGAATTTTAAGCAAATCTGCAGAATAAGCATCAATAGCGCTGATTTCCACATCAATAACCGGCTTGTTTGGTGCGGTTATAATAATCTTTGCATAGTCTTCGGCGTCACCGCTGGTTAATGCTTTGTCTAAACGAGAAAATACAACCTTAGCATTTTTATCAAAATCTAAAAAGCCTAATGCAAGACCAAGTGGGTGAGGGCCGGTATTATAAACGCTACCTGCAAGACGTTTTTGCAGGGTTTGCCAGTCCCAACGACGAGCAAGACCGTTATAGCGTAAATCAACCTGCTTAATTTCACCTAAAACACCGCTGTTTATAACTTCTACAGCTTTGGTGTAAAAATCTGCAAAGAAGGTTTGTTGGAATACAAATACCTTAACACCGTTTTCTTTTGCGGTTTTAATAAGGTCTTCACATTCATAGCGATTTCTGCCGAATGGTTTTTCAACCATAACGTTAAATTTGTGGTTTAGTAAGTCTTTGGTAATAGGGTAGTGCATTTCAGAATAAGATGCATTTACCACTAAATCAATATCGTTTTTATCAAACAATTCCTGATATGTAGCAAGAGTTGTGCAGCCGGGATATAATTTTTCGGCAACGCCGCGACGAAATTCATCGCCATCAACGACGTATTTTACATTAAAATAAATGTTGTCTTCGGTGTTATAAAACAAACCGTGAATATTTTTGCCGCTTCTGCCTTGACCAATAATTGCTAAATTAAGTTTTTTCATAAAAATAACTCCTTAAGTTATATTATATTTACGAGTTTAGTATATACTACATAAAATAAAAAGTATATGGCTATATTTCCACATTTATATTGCATTTTATGAACTAAAGTGTTATATTATTAATGGGTGAAAAATATGAAGTACGTTGTGCAAGAAAACGCCGCCGATGGCCTAACCTTAAATCATTTAAAATACGTGTCTCCTAAAAAGGATGCCATGTCTATTCATACCCATAACGATTATGAGCTTTTATATATTTTAAGCGGAGACGTCAGCCATATAATTGAAAATCGTAAATATAAGCTTAAAAAGGATGATTTGGTAATAATAAAACCAAATTCATATCATTTTGTGCAGGTTGATTCGTCTAAAGATTACGAAAGATATAATATACTTTTTAATCCCACAAGTCTTGGCATAAGCAATATAGATTTATTGCCTAAAAATATAGAAATAATTAACTGTAAGCACCGCCCAATTATAACCGAGCTTTTTAAAAAGACCGATTATTATAGCACGGTATTAAAAGGGGAAGAGCTTAAAGATATGCTTTCTATGTTAATAAAGGAGCTAATTTATAACTTAAGCCTTTCTGACATCGGCGAAGATCCTTCCCTTTGGGAGAACATACACCCGCTTATAAGTAAAGCCATAAACGAGATAAATGAAAATTTATTTACAATCAACAGTATTGAAGAAATTGCCGCAAAGCTTATGGTAAGCGAAAGCTATTTGTACAGAATTTTTAAAAAAGAGTTAAAAACTACCCCTTTAAAATATTTAACAGAAAAGCGTTTGCTTATTGCGCAGAATCAAATTTTATGTGGCAAAAAGCCGACCGAGGTTTATAGTGATTGCGGCTTTTTAGATTACACTTCTTTTTATCGCGGTTATATAAAGCTATTTGGTTATAGTCCCAATAAAGAAGGAAAAAAGAAATAAAAAAAGAATTCGAATTATTCGAAGTGTTTTTGTTTTGCTTTATTTAAATTTTATGCTACCTGCGTATTTAAATAGTTCACTTGAAATGGTCTCAACCTTTTCAGACGGGCAGGTAAAGTTTATAAACCAAAAACCGTCGTTAGCTTTAAAGGTCATAACGTAATAGGTTAGGTCTAATTTGCCGCCAACGTTTTGCATTTCATAGCTAAAGTAGTAAATATCATCGTTCGTTCTAAGTTCTACCGAGTCATCAAGCTTTGAATTTGAAAGCAGCATGGTGCTGTATTCTTTAAGGTTAAAGCCTTCTAAAATCGGGTAATCAGCAAAGGCTTCTTTTTTACCAAAAATAGTAACTTCGTTAGAAGAAAAACAGAAATCCCAGCCATTAACTTCTGAAGATTTAAATTCATCGGTTAAGGTAATTTGCATATTGTCGTGTTCAAAGTTTTGTTTTTTAGGACCACTGTTACAGCCAACTATAAGGCCGATTATAAAGCCTAAAAATACACATGCGCTAAGAATTATTGCACCGATTTTTTTGTTATCTTTGCGGTTACGTATCATCTCGCGGCTAGGCTTACCGTAAAAAATAAAGGCGTTAAAGTTACATGGATTAAATTGTGCTTTGCCGGCTAGCATTATGTTGTCATTGCCTTGCGGAAGAGTGCAAAAATCATTACAAATATCTTTGGTAATTTTATCTGCAATTACAAAAATGCGAACCTTTTCGTTTGTAATTTCAAAGGTCTTTTCTTCGCCGCTTTTTAGCTCTCCCAACTTTGAGCAGGGTGTGCCTTTAATAGTAAGGGTGGCGTTATTAGAATGATCTTCAATATATACCTT
>JAZNNZ010000076.1:0-7220 GCA_045580525.1 Acutalibacteraceae bacterium | reverse complement strand
CTGTTAAATCTAATTCAATTATTTTCATTTTATTTCTCCTTAGTTAATTTCATAAAAAGTTTCGTAGTGGTCGTATGTAATAAATATTAAACCATCGTTAGACCAAACAATGCGCTGGGTATCTCGCCTTCCGGTTGTATAGTTAATATCGGCCTCATACCAAACCCTGCCGGGTGCCTGTGGGAGATGGCCGTTGTCATTATCATAAATTCCTTTTGTGATAGTTTTATTTGGTACAAAATTTGAAGGCCATTTGCCATAATTCCATCCGTTAGTAAAAGCTTCATCTATTGTTACGTAATAATCAGGCAAAACGCCGGTGGTTTTTAAAGTGTAATCTGCACCATTTAAACCATAAATCGTTGCGCTTCCCGCCTTAATGGCTTTCATAGGAACAATATCGCATCTGCAGTATTGGTGCAGTGGTGGTTTGGGTTGTGGGGTTTCGTCCAAAAAATATATTTTTCCGGTGTAATCTTTACAAGGTTTGCACCGTCTTAAATCGTCTTCGCTTATCCAATGCTTATATAAAGCGCTTTTAGTAATCTGTGGGTTTAAATTTTTGTTATTTACTGCAAGTGCTGCAATAGTAGATTCTAAACTCAATTTTTTCTTCCTTTCCTTATTATATCATTTTAAAATATAAATGTATAGTTAATTTCTTTTAAAAATGCGTGGGCCAAACGCCCACGCATTTAATTTATTTTTTATTTTAGTGCATTTTTAGCATTTTCAATTTTTGCTTTAAGTGTAGCGTTTTCATTTTTTAGTGTTGCAATTTGTTTGTTTAGACTTTCTATTTCTTTTGTGCAGTCTGCTTGTTTTGGCGCAATATATTTAATACCTGCGCCTTCGCAAACACCCTTTGTTATTGCTTCTGCAATTTTTTCGTGTTCAGTGCTTAGCCATTTTGCAACTTCGGGTACGTCGTGAAAATCCACTTCAATATAAATAGCCACCATTTTTGTACCGTAAAGCTCATATAAATCGGGGCGTTCACTAACGCCGCGACCATTATCTTGTTTTAAAACAATTGCCTTTAAATTATTTAAAATGGGGGTGGCATATTTCATATTGCCACTTGCTCTACTATGCACCAAAACACTGGCGCCTCTTGCCTTTTTGTTATAGGCGTTTGTGTGAATGGGCAAATGCAAATCGGCGTTCCATGCGTTACTTTCGCTAACGTTATCGCTGCCTTTTAGACCAATTTTTACTTCAATACCCTGGCGCTCCAATGCAAGTTTTACCTTATTGGCAATGGCGCGGCAGTTATCACGTTCATTGGTTGCTACACCGTTATAGGTGTTAAGCGGCTGGTTTGATGGACTTAAATAAACCTTCATTGCTTTTTCTCCTTTAAGGTTTTTAAATATTCATCAGCTTTTATTGCGTTTTTGGTTATGCTGTTGTTTTTCCACCAAGCCCAAATAGAAGCAGCGGCCATTACTAAAGTAGAAATAAAGGTATAAATTTCTTGGTCGGAAAAGGGTAGTGGATTAATATTTAAAGCGGTTAACACCTGATTTACTAAAGCAACAAGTAAAACCGCTGTTCTTATAATTGTGTCTTTACTAATGTTTGACATACTATTTTCTCCTTAATTATAATGTTTTTCTAAATCTTTAATTCGGTGGTTCATAGACTTTATTTGTTCTTCTACCACCGGTATACGCGAAGCAAAGTTATTGTGTTCGCGTACTTCTCTTGTAAGCTCATCTAAGCGTTCTTCTGTTACTGCTTGGGCGGTGGTCATTTCGTTATGAATTTTATTGTTAGCTTTGTTGTTTGTAATAACTACACCTATAAATGCGAGTATTCCCACAACAATAGATGATATTGCCGATATAACCGCAGGTAAAAGAGCTGTCATTTTAGTGTCCACCCCTTATTTGTAGCGATTGCCTTTTCGGCTTCGCTTAACTTTGAAAGATTGGTGTTTCCAAGCGATAAACTATAGCTTAAATTATCGGGATTTGCTATAACCTTTATGAATTTTATAACAAAAAAATCATTGTCATTAAACGCACCGTCAAATTCAATATAATTGTGTTTTTGCATTGCTTCTACAACGGTATCCCACATGTCACCGCAGTCAGACTTATAAACTTTGAATAAGTGACCGGCATTAGTAGTAACGTGAACGTATTTATCTGATGAAGTGCTGTTGAAAATTTCAGAGGTTAAAATTTTACATTTTGTAACCAATGGATCGGTATTAATAATTTTTCGATCCGGACGGTAATTTGTAATTTCTACGTTTAAAGATACGTTGCGTAGTCCATTTAAAATTGAAAGTAAGGATTCATGAGTGAGTTGTGACGCCGCAGAAAAATCCATATTGGTTCTTATGGATTTTTCTTTAAATCTAATATCTTGCAACGAAGAAGTGCTTGAAAAAGCATTGTTGGCGTTAGAACAATCGGTAGCATCAATGGTGCCTAAAATTGATTTTAACTTTTTGTCCCCGTAAACAAAATATGAAAGATTACTGGGTCTGCAGGGAAATTCACTGAAATCAAGCAATTCAAGTTCATCGCATTCTCGAAACAGCGCCTGAAAACTGGCGGAAGCAGGGGTATCTAAAATAAGCTTAGCTGTTTTTATTCCGCTGCTTTGCATGAAGGCTGAAGAAATACTTGCTATTTTTTCTAAATGAAAAACAATCTCGGTGTTTTCCGGAAAAGCCACCTTATTCCAGGCAAAATCAAGGGTTTTGGCAAATCTTAAAGGATTTTTTAAAGCGGTTGAATTTGCAAGATCATAACCCGCCTTATAAACCTTATGCACGTTTTCAGCTATTTTTATAGATTTTCCTTCAATGCTCATTACTCTGTACCCCCAATATAATAATCTTGTATATTTAAAATTTCATCCAAAGCATTTTCAATATCGCCAACAGTTTTTACAAACATATCAGAATTATCATTAACAGTATTCAGTGTTTCTTCTGCTAAAGCCGCAGAATTTTTACAAGAGCGCAGCGCGTCTGAAATTTCACTTAAATAATTAACGGCGGCGGTTGTTCTTTCGGCGGACGAAAGAACCCTTAGTTTACATGGAAAGGTAAATAATACGCATTCATCACTTTTTATTACAAGCTGAATTTTTACAATACCACTCATAGCAGTAACAAAGTTTGGCAGGTCATAATAAATACTCTCTCCGTCAAAAATCACGTCATCAACCGCAAAAAACTCGCCGCCACCGTTGGTTATATAAAGCCAATATTCGTCGGCATCAATAAGTTCTTCTGCAAGATTAAAAATTATTCTTGTTGCAAGATGTTCCCCCGCAAAACCAATTTCGGTTATGCCTTTTGGTGTAATGTCATCCTTAGTAACATCATATGTTATTTTCTTCATTTTCTTTCCCCCTTTAATAGTAGTTGTTTAGTCCAAGTCTTTGTTTTAAGCGGTTTACTTGAGAGTTGCTTAAAATACCGTCATCCTGTAAAAGCTGAATATAATAGTATTGCTGTTTTGGACTGTCCATAGAGGTTAGTTTGTTATATACGGAAATTAAATCGGAGTTTGTTGTGCCTTTGCCACCACCACTTGAAAGTGATTTAACCGCCTCGTTGTATTTTGCAGTAAGTGTAGAAAGCAAAGATGCATTTTTATCATTCAAGCTTTTTTGTGCCGCATCTCGTTTGCTGTTTAAATCGGCCTCTAAAGAGCTGAAATATTTGTTATATTGGTCGTTTAAATCGCTTATTTCTTTATTTTTTTGCATGGTTACAAGATTATCAGCATTTTGCTTTGCAATATCTATGCCACTTTTTAGTGTTTGATTAACACCGCTTTGTGTTAGCCCCAATGAAGCCATTCTCTCATTTAGCTTTCTTTGATTTATAAGACGGTTTATGGCGTTAAGGTCGTAATCGTCGGTATAGTTTCTGGGGGCGGCTTTTTTTGCCTTTTCTATTTGCAATTTATATGCAGTAATCTGTTTGTTGTAGCTGTCGTTTAAAGCCTTTAAATACTCGTTAACCGCATTTGTGTTTTCGTTTTTTGCCTTTTTATAACTTTCTGTTATTTCGGTTTTTAATTTATTTAAACTTGACAAATTTTTTCCTCCTTAATATAGGTTATAGTAAAAAATAACACCTTCAAAATTATCGCAATTTTTAAATGTAAGCGAAAAGCTTTTGGTTCTTTTGACGTTCAAAAAAATAGGAGTATTTTTCTTGATTTTTCTAAAGGTTTTTTGACCGTCGTCAGCAACAACGGCAATTTCACCGCCTTCGCCCATAACAATTATTTTGTTAAGACTTTTAAATTTTTCGGGCAGACCTAAATCAAAGGTGGCGGTTGTAAAACCAAATTCAAAATCTTCGGTTTCATTTAAAGCGTAAATACCGTCGTCTGCTATAATAATCGGGTTTTCATTAGAATAAATAAAACCTGCATTTATTTCGTCATCCCAAATATAAAAGCTTTCGTTTTCTGTGTTAAAAGCAATAATTCCGGCGTTGGTCGAAAGCAAAAAGTAGTTTAAATATCTACCCGCTGCGGCGGTGGTTATATCGCTTTTACTTAAAAAGCGGTCAATCTTTTGTGAAATGTGGGTTATTTTATTGCTGCTGTCAATTCTGTAAAGCTTTTTATCGTTTCCTAAAAATATAATTTTATTGTTGCAAATTGTTGCGGCGTTTTTGCAGTATAGGCCTAAAGCCGAATGCATTTGTGTAATTGGAAAGAGCGCCGATACCGCAGTTATGTCTCCAATACTTCCGCTAATAAAATCTTCTGCATTAAAGCTTCCGCCTAAATAGGTTGCATAATGAATTTCATTGTCTGAAAAAATCAGTAGCATATTGCCCTGCTTTTTCAAAGCGTAAATTTCCCCGTCAGAAATGTAAACAAAGTTATTTTCCGGAAAATACAGAGGGTTGTTAAGGTCGCTCCAACGAAGTAAATTTTTGTTACCTGCAACAAACAAGCGGTTACCGCCACCGCTACCACCAGATGCACCAAAGGGTGTGGCAAAGCTCATTTCAAAGAAGGTTTTAGCGTTTGGGTTTTCTTGAATATAATATTCAAGCTCTAAATTGTTTGAAAAGGTAGCAGCAAGTGGTGGAAAGGCTGAGTTATCACTTTTGCGGAAGGTAAGGTTTGTGTAGTTGGTAATAAAGCACGAAACGCTGCTGTTGCCGGGTACTTTTACAATATCGGCATCATCGTTTATGGTAAAGCTGATTTCTTCAATATTGTTGTTTGCTGAAAAACTGCCGGTAAGCTTTACGTTAATGGGGGTTCCTGCTTTTCGACCAATTAAAAATGGAAAGGAGTAAGAAGAACCGTCGGTTGTATATTGCACCCTTACACGCTTTGTAAGAAGATTAATGCCTTCAAAGCTGATTTGTGGCGAATAAACAGAGTTTGCACCCAAAGTAAGACTTGAAAATTTATTGCCCTTACCGTTAATCATAACCAATGGAGAATAAATTTCTTTATCTTCAATTTGCTTGAATTCACCATCTGAAAACCTATAAATTCTGCTCATAAATTCGTTATATTCGTTGCTATATCCAATGGCTAAATATAACGTTCCGTTAAAATAATAGGGAAAAAAGCAATAGGCGTATTTACCGTGAGCGTCATTTTCATACTCATATTCTTCATAAACGGTTATATCGGGAATATGGGTTATGATTCCATCTTTGCCAACAAACGCGCTTTTAAAAAATCCGTAACCGTAGTTGTCAACCTGGTGATTATAAATAAACAGTCCGTTTTCGGTTTCAATATCTGTTACCGTGTAGCCTTCAATTTGTGCAATCTTTTTAAAACAGGGGCGTTTTTTTAAAACACCGTCTTTAAAAAACATATTTTTAATTTCGGCTTGTTGGTTTATTCCAATTAAATGACTTGGTAAGTGCATATTAAGACCACCCGTAAGGTCTTGCAATACAGCGCGATGTGTGTTTGATTTTGGTAATTTAGGAAATTTCATATTTTTTCTCCTTATGCATCAACACCGGGTATTGTGTCGGTCTTTGTATCTACCGTTAAAATTGAACAACGTTTAGAGTTGTATATGGTGGTAAAAACCTGTTGGTTAATACCGTCTCCAACAGAAAGGGCCAAATGCATAGCCACGCCATAAACAAAAACGTCGTTTAAAATTCTGTTAGACAAAAGCGGTGTTTCACTTAAATTACTTAAAGGCTTAAAGCCGTCTTCGTTTTTTAAAAAATAAAGGTCTGCATAAACTGCATTAATTATGCTTAAAGCCTTTAAATTTAAAGAATCGTCATAAGAACCGTCTTCTCCAATATAAGAAAGCAGTTTTAATGCTCTTTCAAAAATTTCTATTGCTGTCATATAAGTTCCTCCATACCGTTAATATCTAATAGCTCCGATTCTCCGTCAATAATATCGGTTGTAGGTGCGTTTTTGTTTTCAAGTTCACGAATAAGTCCCGTAACATCAGGAATTGTACCTGCGGGAAGACGTTTTAAATATTGTAATGTGGTTATAATTCCGCGGTCTAATAGGTTATCTAAAGTAGTAATGCTTTGTGCTTCGCCTGTAGTTGTAGAAGCGCCAACGTCAACACGTGCGTTTATAAGCAGGTTTTTATATCTGTTGGCATCAAATGGCATATACCAGGTTCCGTTTTCATCACTTATTTTTAGTGAACGGTTACCGTATTTTTGAATCCAGAATTCCGCCCAAATTCTTGCCACCTCTTCACAAAAACGAAAATATGCCTGTCTTAACGGTTGCATAGGCATTAATGCAGCCTCTCTCACTGCAATAATTGCAGAGTGGTTATCGGGTACAATATCGCCTAAAGCGGCATCATTAGCGCCCGCCATATTAAGTGTCATTGAAGAAAGCGCAAGAGAAGCGTTATCAAAGTTATGTGAAAAAGACGGTGGACTTACGTAGCGTATTGCAGAAGCCACTTCTTCAACATTGCCCGATACACGAATTATCTGACCCGGGTCGTTTGTAATTTTTTCTCTTACAACGTCATTATTAACTACCATTATGGGCATACCGTTTATCATGGTGGCCCAGGAAGATGCGGTTATCATACGGTTAATTGCAATCTGATTTGGAATTAAATGTGTAATTTCACTTTCACCGTAAGGGCTGTTTTTGCGTCTTAAAAATGTATATTTTGCAAGTGGGTAAAGAGAAATTCCCATATCAAAAAGTGGTCTTATAACACCGTTCTTAACCACCCTTATAGCCTTAACGGTAGTA
>JAZNNZ010000075.1:0-8808 GCA_045580525.1 Acutalibacteraceae bacterium | reverse complement strand
TTAAAACAAAATATTAATATGTTAGAAGGCCCGATTTTAAAGAATATAATTCTTTATACTATTCCTATTATTCTTACAGGCTTTTTGCAGCTGCTTTTTAATGCAGCTGACCTAGTAATTGTTGGACAGTTTTGCGGCAGCCTTTCGGTTGCGGCAGTTGGAGCTACAAACTCGGTTACAAGCTTACTTGTAAACCTTTTTATAGGCCTTTCTGCGGGAGCCGGTGTTATAACAGCCAACACCCTTGGCGCAAAGGATAAAAACGCCACCTTTCAGACGGTGCATACATCCATTCCTTTAGCTCTTGTAAGCGGCGTATTTTTAACCATAGTGGGTGTTTTTGCATCTGAGCCACTACTTAAACTAATGAAAACTCCAAGCGATGTGCTGCCACTTTCAGCCACTTATATGAAAATTTATTTTGCAGGTATTATTTTTATGCTGCTATATAACTTTGGCTCGGCTATTTTACGCGCCACGGGAGATACAAAAAGCCCCTTGCTTTATCTATCTGTTGCAGGGGTTATAAATGTTCTTTTAAATATAATTTTTGTAACGGTTTTTAATCTAAATGTTGCGGGAGTTGCTCTTGCTACTACCATAAGTCAGGGCGTTTCAGCCTTTTTGGTTATAAGAAGACTTGTTATACGGGATGATGAATGTCGCTTTTTTATTACTAAAATGCGGTTTTATAAAAAACAGCTTATTAAAATTATAAAAATAGGTGTTCCCGCGGGTATCCAATCCTCAATGTTTTCAATAAGTAATGTGCTTATTCAATCCTCTGTAAATGGCTTTGGCTCGGCTGCAGTATCGGGCGCTTCGGCTGCAAGCAGTATTGAAAACTTTGTCTATATTGCTATGAACGCCTTCCATCAGACAGGTCTTAACTTTGCGGGTCAAAATGCAGGGGCCGGCAATTATAAGAGAATTAAAAAAATTGCCACAACAGCCCTTTGTTCGGTGGCGGTTGTTGGCGCTGTAGGCGGTATTTTGGTGTGGACCTTTGCAAAGCCCTTACTGGGAATTTATATTACCAATTCCGAAGAGGCCGTGCGCTACGGTTTTACAAAGCTGACCTTTATATGTCTTCCTTACTTTATTGCAGGACTTATGGATACCACTGCAGGACTGCTTCGTGGTATAGGCTCTACCGTGGCTCCAATGCTTACAACAGTGTTTGGAACCTGTGTGTTCAGAATTGTTTGGATTTACACCGTCTTTACCCTGTTTAAAACCTATCAGGTACTACTTTTAAGCTATGTAATTTCTTGGACGATAACCTTAACCATAGAATTGATAATCTTTATAATTTTAGTAAACAAAAAAGAAAGGCTTTACCAAACAAAGCCCGAACATACAACAACATAATAAAAGCGAGTAGAAAAACTACTCGCTTTTTGTTTTATTTTATAAATTCTTTTGCTTTTCGTATTCCTAATATTAATGTTAATACACCTAAAAGCACTATAATTCCAAGCGCTATACCAATATATAGGTTTACAAAAACAAGCAGCGCTTCTGAAGCAATTGCCCATTTAAATGCCGCGCCCGTTATAATGAGTATAATAGGTAGTATAAGCATAACCGCACCACCCAGTACCGCAAAGGTAAGCTCCTTTTTGCCCTTTAATAAATAGTACATAAAGGCAAGTGTTATTGCTAAAATTACTGTTGCAATTAACATCTTTATGCTTATTCCCTTTAAAAGTTTTAAGGCTCTGTAAAAAATATTATAGGTATAATTCTTATAATATGTAGCAGAAAGCTCGGCGGTGTTATGGAGCATTTTTAAATCTTCATCATTAGTTTCAATGCCATTTTCTTTTGTGTAGTTTAAAAGGTCTTTAAAAACAAGCTCTTCTATTTCCTCTTTTGGCATTGTGTATTCTTTGCCGCTTATTGCCGATTCTACCGATTGTCTTATGGTTTTTATTATAAAATCAGTATGAATTTTATCGTTAAAAAAGTCTTGCGGCAGACCGCTTGGTATTGCCACGCTTTCTAATACTTCGGCAATTTCGGTTTCGGCATTTTTAGTGTATGACGATATGCTTGCTACCGCCTTTATATAAGGTGCGCTGGTAATAATGGTGGTAGTAAAGCAACAACCAAAAGCAAAAATTATTACCGCCATAAAAAACGAGAGTAAAATATTAATTATCTTTTTCATATAATTACTCCCTTACCAATACTTTTGGACCCGCCACAATTTTGCCATACACAAAATAGCGGTCGGCGGTAATGCCTAGTCTATCAAACGGATAACAGGTGTAAAGCACCAGATTTTCTTCGTTTTTAAACAGATCATACGCCGATTTATCGGTGGCTTTTTTTATGGCTGTACCTGTTATTTCATAGGTGTACACACCATAGTTGGTTCTTATATTAACCATCGCGCCCACTTTTGCAGATTTTAAATCTTTAAAGGCAGAATTATTGTGCCCTGAAATTAACACAGTTCCGCCGGTACCCGGAAAGCAAGACCCGTTATATTGGCCAAGCCCTAGTTTTAATTCTCTTTTGCTGTCACCAAAATATAAATCTGCATTTACTTGGGTGCCATCAATTGTTAATATTCCGTATTTATCACCGGTAGAAGGAAATGTAACGGTTGAAGCCTTAATTTCTCCGGAATATTGCGGCAGCTGAGTAAGGTCCAAAAGGTCAAAGTTCTGTGCGTTACCAACCTTAAAATCTGCAGTAATTAAACTAAAAATATCTATAGCCGGATTAATTACGGGACTACCTATAAAATAAATAAGGGTTAGTCCTAAAAAAGCAAAAACTAACGGCATTGCTATAAATGCCGTTAGTTTATTCTTAAAAATATTTTTGAGCTTTTTAAGCATTAAGCCTCTCTCTTTTTAAATACGAAGGCTACTGCCATTAAAACAACAACTGAACCAATTGTTAAAGCAATTGGTAATACAGAATCAGAACCTGTTGTTTTAATAATAGCGTCGTCAACGAAAACCATCTTTTGAGTTGCATTGTCAACAATTTCAACGTGGTTGTCTGCAGGAACGTAGGTTAATGTTAAATTAATAACTGCACAAGCTTCTTGACCGCATTTTAAAATGTGTTCTTTTTCTGCTTGTTCAAAATCTTTTAAAGAAACAATATGCTTACCGTGATGTTCTGCATCTTCTAAAGCTTTTTTACCTGTTTCAATACCATCTGTTAAAATTTTGATAATTTCTTCAGATTGTGGTTGTGTAATGTCAATTGTCATAAAATAAGATTTTGCTTGAGCAATATATTCTGCAGGGATTTCTGCATGGCTTGGACCTACTTCAACCTTAGTTGAAAGTAGATCTAAAATCTTTTGCTCATAATCGTTAATGTCACCTGCAGCAGAAACGCTAAATACTGACATAACAAGTAGCATAACAACTAAAACTGCGCTTAATAACTTTTTCATAAGTTTTTACCTCGTTTTAAATTATTCTTCAATAGTTTCTTCTGCGGGTTCTTCGATAACGTCTTCATTGTCTTTACAACCGCATTCAATATAACCTAAACTTTTTGCGTTGCCGCCTAAAAGCTTATTTACAATAAGTGTGGCCGCTACTGCAACAGATGCAATACCAATGATTGCCGCAAAGGCTGCTAAGAAATGCTTGAATTTCATAAAAAGACCTTCTTTCGAAAAAGATTTGCAGAAAATTATACATATATATTATATTACAACGCTTTTAAAAAATCAATAGTTATTTTTCTGCAAAATAATCTTTTATTTTTACTATAATTATGTTAAAATAAAATATATATGTCTTGGAGGCAATTTGCGTTGAAAAAAATCACAAACCTTGGCTATGGCGTAGACCGTGTTTTTATAGAAAACAAACGCTTTAACACCACCCTTATAAGCATAAATTTTTATCTGCCTTTAAATAAAGAAGGCTTATCTTTATATTCGGTGCTTTCGGGTGTTATGGCATCTTCTTGCGCCGCTTACCCCGATTTTTCTGAACTTAATTTAAGACAAAAAGAGCTTTACAGCGCAACCATTGGCGCTTTAAGTGAAAAGGTTGGCGACCGTCAGCTTATAAAGTTTGTTGCAACCTTTTTAAACAACGACGTTATTTTAGAAGATATAGAAAGTAAGGTAAGTAATTTACTGCTTGAACTTATTTTTAATCCGCTTATTGAAGACGGTGGTTTTAAAGAGAGTGAAGTTTCAAGAGAAAAACGCCTTATACAAGAAAAAATTAAAAGCCTCATAAACGAAAAACGCGCCTATTCCATTAACAAAACAATTGAAAAAATGTTTTGTGGCACACCCTACGCCACAAGCCGCTACGGTGATATTGAAGATATTAAAAAAATAGATGGCAAAGCCCTTTATGACGCTTATATTTATATGCTTAAAAATGCATATATTCGCATACAAATTACAGGCAAAGAGTATAACGGTAGGTTTGATGAAGCCTTTAAAAAGGCTATTGCCCCATTCAGAACAGAAAAAGATTTTTCTTTACCGCGTTCTTGCGCTAAGCAAAATGTTGGTGTTACAGAGTTATCTGAAAAAGCGCCAATTAACCAAGCAAAGCTCTGTTTAGGCTTTACTTCAGAAAAGATTAGTGACAACCCCGCCATAACCGTTTTTGCTGATATTTTGGGCGGCGGACCATATTCTTTACTATTTTCTAACGTGCGCGAAAAGCTTAGTCTTTGCTACTACTGCGCCGCAAGACCAACCAAAAACAAAGGCTTTTTAATGGTGGACAGCGGTGTGAAAAAGGCAAACATTGAAAAGGCAAAAAATCAGATACTGCTTGAAAAAGAAAAAATTGAAAATGGCGAATTTGACGATAATCTTATTGCCACATCTAAAAAGGCAATTTTAGAAAGTCTTAAAGCCAATAACGACAGCGACCTTGTGCTTGATACCTGGTACTCTTTAAGAGATAGCAGCGACCTGTTTTCTCCCGAAGAGTTCTCCCAAAGACTTATGGCGGTAACAAAAGAAGAGGTTATAATGGTTGCAAAAGAATATAAGCTTGACACCGTGTTTGCGCTTTTGCCGGAGGACCAAGATGAAAACTAAATTTAAAGACGAAATTTTAAATAAAGAATATACCCTTTATACTCATTCTTCCGGTCTTAAGGTTTATATCTTTAAAACACCGGGATTCAGCACCTTTCATGCAACCTTTGGCACCAATTACGGAAGCATTGATAACGAGTATATTTATAACGGTAAAAAAATTACTGTTCCCGCAGGTATTGCCCACTTTTTAGAGCACAAAATGTTTGAATGCCGCGATGGCGACGCCTTTATGAAGTTTGCAAAAACCGGCGCATACTCTAACGCTTATACAAGTTTTGATAAAACCTGTTATATTTTTTCTTGCACCAATAATTTTTATGAGAATTTAGAAATTTTATTAAGCTTTGTGTCTGAACCTTATTTTACCAAAGAAACGGTAGAAAAAGAACAGGGTATAATTGGTCAGGAAATTACAATGTATGACGATATGCCTTCTTGGCGTGTTTTTCATAATTTGCTTGTGGCAATGTATAAAAACCACCCAATTAATATTGATATACCCGGCACCAAAGAAACAATTGCAAAAATTACACCCGAGCTGCTTTATTCTTTATATAACACCTTTTATACACCCAGCAATATGTTTTTGGCCCTTTCAGGCGATTTTGAAGAAGACCGTATTATAGAAATTGTTGAAAAAATTATTGACCCCATTAAAAAACCTAAGGGTAAAGCAATTTTTAAAGATGAAGATATGCAGGTTGTGCAAAACGAAATTACACAATATATGCAGGTGGCAAAGCCTTTATATGCTTTGGGCTTTAAATTAGAGCCAAACCCCACATTAAAGGACATTTTAAGCATAGAACTACTTATAAAAGTGTTAATTGGAGATGCTTCGCCGCTTTATAAAACTCTTATGGACAAAGAACTTATAGATGATGATTTTGGCGGAGAAATGATGTATGGCAGAGGCTATAACTCGGTAATTATAGAGGGAGCCAGTGAAACTCCGGATTTAATAGCAGAAGAAATTTTTGCAGAAATAGACCGTCTTAAAAAAGACGGAATTGACGAAAAGCTGTTTTCTGCAATTAAGAAAAATTCTATTGGCAGTATGCTAAGACAGTTTAATAGTCCCGAAAGCATAAACAATATGCTTGTAGAACTTGCTTTAAAAAATGAAGAACCCTTTTTGGTGCTTAAAACCTTAAAGGAAATTACAACAAAAGATTTATACGAAAAATTAGAAGTATTTAAAAAGGATCGCTTTGCGATATCTGTAATAAAAGAAGGGAAATAAAAATGGGATACAACACCATAGAACTTTTTGGCATTACCTTTAATATTAACCCCGTCGCCTTTACAATACCCGGCATAAACTGGCAGGTTTATTGGTATGGCATTTTAATTGCAACCGGTTTTATGTTGGCATTAATTTCGGGGTATATTAACAGTAAAAAGTTAAATATAAATTTTGATAAGGTAATAACCGCAATTTACGTGGTGCTTCCCACCGCTATTTTGTCGGCCCGTCTTTATTACATAATATTTGATCCGCATTCTACCATTAAAGATTTCTTTAATTTTTCAAACCACGGTTTTTCAGGTCTTGCCATTTATGGCGGGGTTATCGGGGCGGCTGTTTCTGCGGTTATTATGTGCTTAATTCTTAAAATGGACATTCTTAATGTTGCAGATATTACTGCTATTGGCTTTTTAATAGGTCAGGGGGTTGGTCGTTGGGGCAACTTCTGTAATCAAGAGGCCTATGGCGCCGCAACAGGTAGTGACTGGTTTGGTATGACCGGTGGCAGAATTGCACTTGAAACCGGCTCTTCCGCTTTGGTTCACCCCTGCTTTTTATACGAATCAATTTGGTGCATTTTAGGCTTTGTGCTTTTAATGTTTTACGTTAAAAAGCGTAAATTTAAGGGCGAAATCGCGCTTATTTACTGTGTTTGGTACGGTGCAGAAAGAGCGGTTGTTGAAGGGCTAAGAACCGATAGTCTTTATATGGGCAACATAAGAGCATCTCAGCTTTTATCTATTATTTTAGTGGTTGCTGCTTTATGTGTTTTGGTGTATAACTACCTTAAAATTTATAAAGCCTGCAAAAACCAGGAGCTTCCTTCTACCGCGCTTATTATGGAAGAAGCAGAAAACGGAGAAGAATAAATGATACTTGATGGAAAAGTAATTTCGGCCAGTGTTAAAGAAAGACTAAAAAACGAGGTATTGGCCCTTAAAGCAAAAGGCAAAACCCCGGGACTAGTGGTTATTAAGGTTGGTGACGACCCCGCTTCTGCGGTATACGTAAGAAATAAAAAACGTGCCTGTGAAGAGCTTGGAATTTATTCTGAAGAATACGCTTTACCTACCGAAACCAGTCAAAAAGACCTTTTAGATTTAATTAAAGAATTAAACACCCGCAAAGATATTGACGGTATACTTTGTCAGCTTCCCTTACCAGAGCATTTAGATGAAAAGGCGGTTATAAACGCAATTTCTCCAAGTAAGGATGTTGACTGTTTTCACCCTGAAAATGTGGGTAAGGTGCTTATTGGCGAAGAAGGCTTTAAGCCCTGCACACCTTATGGCGTTATAGAAATGCTAAAGCATTATAATATTGAAATTGCAGGTAAAAACTGCGTTGTGCTTGGCCGCAGTAACATTGTTGGTAAGCCTATGGCGCTACTGCTTTTACAAGAAAACGGAACGGTAACGGTTTGTCACAGTAAAACCCGTAATCTTAAAGAAATTACTAAAAACGCCGATATTTTAGTGGCGGCTATAGGTAAAGCAAAATTTGTTACTAAAGATATGGTTAAAAAGGGTGCTGTTGTGGTTGACGTTGGTATAAATCGTGACCAAAATGGCAAGCTTTGCGGCGACGTTGATTTTGAAAATGTTAGCAAAAAAGCCTTTGCAATTTCACCGGTACCCGGCGGAGTTGGTCTTATGACGGTAACCATGTTAATGCAAAACACAATTAACAGCGCAAAAAGAACTTTAAAGGATGAAAAATAACTTGAAAAAAATAATTACCGCTTTATTTTTAAGTTTAATAATACTTTTAAATTTGTGTGCCTTTACAAGTAAAGACGCCTTTTTCTCGTTTGATACGCCAAGTGGCTTTTACGAATTAAACCTAAACAATATTGACGATGAAGAAAACGAAATGTTTTTAACCCTTCTTTCGCATAGCGAAGAATCTTTTAAAAAATATTTTAAAGATAACGGTGTAAAATATTTTGCCATGAAGGGTGATAATTCTGCGCAGATTACACTTCGCACCGCGCAAACAGATTTTACCACCACTTTAGAAGATATGGCCATGATGAAGGACGACGAATTAAAGCAAATTGCAGAACTGTTTTTACCTAAAAACGCGCCCTTTGCCAACGTTAGCACCAATAACACAAAATATTTGCAAACCATTTCTTCGGGCAAAGACAGCGGTGGCGAATTTTCATCTGTTACCTACGTAACGGTTAAAAACGGTCTGCTTTATATGGTAGTATTCAATTACCCTAAAAGCGCCCTTTCTCAAGAGCTTTTAGATGAATCATTTAACAATATGTCACGACTAAAAATTACCGACAACACCCCAAACCTTTATTGGTCCTTTGCAGACGTTTTGCAAACCATTTTAATAATAGTGGCAATACTTGCCATTTTGGTGTTTGTTGTTTTAATTATTATATCGTTTGTTAAAGATATTATAAGAAAAAGGAAAGAAGATAAATCGGGCGAGTTTAAAATTAAACGCCGCAAATTTTAGGTTATAATTGTTAAAATTTAATTCATAA
>JAZNNZ010000074.1:0-4435 GCA_045580525.1 Acutalibacteraceae bacterium | reverse complement strand
ATAGCAAAAAAGCTTGCTATTGAAAAGGAAAGTCTTGGACTGTACTTATCAGAACATCCGCTTAATCGCTATTTTAAAATTTACTCTGATAAACAATTTAATAAAATTGAAGATTTACAAGATATTTCATCGCCAGATAATAAAATTAAAATTTTTGGTATTATTGATTCTGTACGTATAATTACTACAAAACAATTAAAAGATATGGCATATCTTAGTATTGAAGATATTTCAAAAACAATTGATGTTGTATTATTCCCAAGACAATTTGAACAATATAAAACTCAAATTGATGTAGGTACGATTGTTATAATATCCGGTCATATTTCAGAAAAAGACGGGGATATAAAACAATTAATTTGTGACAAAATAGAATTTCCTAACCCTGATAAACTAATCGAAAAACTCAAAAAAATATATTTAAAATTTCCATCAAAACATTCGGAATTATATAGTAGAGTTGTTGATATTTTAAAAGAATATCCAGGGGAGAATACGTGTATTTTCTATTTTGAAAAAGAAAACATCACTGTTTCAACCGCTAATAAAATATTAGTGAAATTAGAAGAAGAACTAGTATTAAGATTAAAAAAATTATTAGGTGAACATAATATAGTTATAAAATAGTAATAATTTATGTTGATTTTTGTAAAACTTTGTTGTAAAATCTTAAACGATAGGTTTTAATTATTCGGAGGATAAAATGGAAAATAAAATTAAAAAGATTGGCGTATTAACAAGTGGTGGTGATGCTCCTGGTATGAATGCTGCAATAAGAGCCATTACCCGTGCAGCTTTAACAAAAGGTATAGAAGTTTTAGGTGTTAATCGCGGTTATCAAGGCCTTATTGATGGTGATTTTATTCAGCTTAATTACACAAGCGTTTCCAGAATAATTAATAGGGGCGGCACTTTTCTTTGTTCAGCGCGTTGTGATGAATTCAGGTATGAATCCGGTATAAAAAAAGCAATCGCTATGTGCAAAAAAAATGGCATTGAAGGTATTGTAGCTATAGGTGGAGACGGTACATTTAGAGGTGCTGCTGATTTATCTGCAATGGGTGTACCTTGCATTGGTGTGCCTGCTACAATAGACAATGATATAGGAATCAGTGAATATACAATTGGTTTTGACAGTGCGGTCAACTGTGTTATAGAAATGGTTGATAGGCTTCGCGACACAATGGAATCACATCATAGATGTTCTGTAGTTGAAGTAATGGGCAGAAATGCAGGCTATATAGCACTGTATTCCGCTATTTCAACCGGCGCAACTGCTGTTGTAATACCCGAAATAGAATATAAATTTGAAGATGTTCTCGCTAAAATCAACGAAGCAAGAACAGCAGGAAAAACTCACTTTATAGTTATAGTTGCAGAAGGTGTTGGCTGCAGTGAAGAACTTGCAAAAAAAATTGAAGAACAAACAGGAATTATCACGCGTGCAACAATTCTCGGACATGTGCAACGTGGTGGTGCACCTACAGCTGACGACAGAGTAAAAGCTACATTAATCAGTCATTATGCAGTTGAATTATTAGTACAAGGCTATAGTAATAAAGTTTGTGGTATACAAAAGGGTAAATTAGTAAACTTTGATGTTCAAGAAGCTTTAAAAATCAAAAAACCGTTTCCTATGGACCTATATAAAGTATTTTTAGATACAAGTAAATAATTTTAAAAACAGTATTGATATTTTAATTTTTGTAATATATAATATTAATACTTTTTGCCGGTGTGATGGAATTGGCAGACGTGCTGGACTCAAAATCCAGTGGTAGCGATACCGTACCGGTTCGACCCCGGTCACCGGCACCATATATTAAAGGCAATACATAATAGTATTGCCTTTTAATAATTACATCAATTGGAGCACAAAATGAAGATAGCTTACTTTGGTTTTGATTTGTTTTTTGATTGTTTGCAAACTATTTTTGACAATAATCATGAAATAATTAAAATTTTCACATGTAAAGTATTTGAACCTTACGAGTCTAATAGAAAAGTTTTGAGTTTTTCAAATGAACATCACATACCAATTACCGATGAAAAAGTCAGTAAATTTATGATTGAAGAACTTGAAACTGCCGGTTGCGAATTAATTATAAGTGCAGGATACTACTACAAGATACCGATCTCAGAAAAGATTATAGGTTTAAATGTTCATCCATCAATACTACCGATTGGAAGAGGTCCTTGGCCTGAACCAAATGTAATTTTAAAAGGCCTGAATCATAGTGGTGTTACACTTCATAAACTTAGTGAAAAGCTGGATGAAGGAGATATAATTCTTCAAAAAAAGTTTGATGTTGAATCCGATGAAAATTTAGAAACTTTAACAGAAAAAAGCAAAAAATATGCTGTTGAAGTTTTAAATGAATTTTTAAAAAATGTGAATATCTGTTTGGGTAATCCTGTAAAACAACCATTTGGTGAATACTGGCCTGAACCTAGCATTGATGATATGAGCTTTGATATCAACGATTCATACACAAAAATTAACACTATAACCAGAGCTTTTTATGGTTTTTGCTGTTATTTTAATACCGGTAATGGAATAATAAAAATAAAAAGAGCAAAATGTTATAAAACGGAGTTTGCCAATACGGAAAATGATTGTATTAGTTACTCGATAAATGGTGGAGTTCTTATTGTATTAGATTTGGCTTGACAACTCAAATTAAAACTAATATAATTTTTATAGCACTTTGCTGTACCTTGCATAAGTGCTTGTTTTTTTAGTTATTAAGGAGGACGTATGAATATCCCTGAATTGTTTGGCTCCAATGTATTCAATGATAAAGAAATGCGCAAACGGCTTTCTAGTGAAATCTATGAGTCTTTGTACAGTACAATTGAACAACACATGGAACTTGATATTAAAATTGCCAATGAAGTAGCAAATGCCATGAAAGAGTGGGCTATTGAACGTGGCGCAACACATTATACACATTGGTTTCAACCAATGACAGGCATTACCGCGGAGAAACACGATAGCTTTATTTCGCCAAGCTCTGATGGTGGCATAATTATGGATTTCAGCGGAAAAGAACTAATCAAAGGCGAATCTGATGCCTCAAGTTTTCCTTCGGGTGGTATAAGAGCAACATTCGAAGCGCGCGGTTATACAGCATGGGATCCCACTTCATACGCATTTATTAAAGATGATTCTTTGTGTATACCTACTATTTTTTGTTCGTATACAGGAGAAATGCTAGACAAGAAAACGCCGCTGTTAAAATCAATTGAGTTAATTAGTGATGAAAGTTTAAGACTTGTTAAATTGTTTGGTTACGAAGATGTTAAGCGAGTAATACCAACAGTTGGAGCAGAACAAGAATATTTTTTAGTTGACAAAAAACTTTATGACAAAAGAAAAGATTTGATTTTTACCGGAAGAACGCTTTTTGGTGCAATGGCACCAAAAGGACAAGAAATGGAAGATCACTATTTCGGGGTCATTAAGCCTCGTGTGAAAGCATATATGAAGGAACTTGACGAAGAACTTTGGAAGTTAGGTGTATATGCAAAAACAGAACACAATGAAGCAGCTCCGGCGCAGCACGAACTAGCACCCGTTTATTGCTCTACCAATGTTGCAACAGATCATAATCAAATCACAATGGAACTTATGAAAAAAATAGCCTTAAAACATGGTTTGGTGTGTCTTTTACACGAAAAACCTTTCAAAGGGGTTAACGGAAGCGGAAAACATAATAATTGGTCTCTATCAACAGATACGGGTATAAATTTATTTAAACCCGGAAAGAAACCATACGAAAACAAGTTATTTCTTATATTTTTAGCAGCAGTAATACGTGCCGTTGATGAACATCAGGATTTGCTTAGATATTCCGTAGCAAGCGCTGGTAATGATCATCGGTTGGGAGGAAACGAAGCTCCTCCTGCAATTGTATCTATCTATCTTGGTAGCGAATTAGAAAATATAGTTAATTGTATAGCAGACGGCATTCATTATGATGGAATTTATGTATCTAAAATGCATACCGGACTTAATGTTTTGCCAGATTTCAAAATGGATACTGCTGACCGTAACAGAACTTCTCCATTTGCCTTCACAGGAAATAAATTTGAATTTAGAATGCTTGGTTCAGCATCCTCAATTGCATCTGCAAATATAATTTTAAATACTATTGTAGCTGATGTTATTTCCGAATTTTCAGCAAGACTTGAGGGCACAAAAGACTTCAAAAGCGAAGTTGAAAAAATACTGCAAGAAACCTTTTCCAAACATAATAGAATTATTTTTAGTGGAAATAATTATTCGGAAAAATGGATTGATGAAGCAAAAAACAGAGGACTTTTAAATCTTAAAACTACTGTTGATGTTTTACCTTATTTGACTTTAGAAAAAAACATAAAATTATTTGAAAAGCATAAAATTTTTACCGAAAAGGAACTATGTTCTCGCAGT
>JAZNNZ010000073.1:0-2955 GCA_045580525.1 Acutalibacteraceae bacterium | reverse complement strand
TTATAAAATCTCAAAAGCGAAAAATTATTGATATTATAGATTTTAATAGGCCTAAAAGACCGCTTATACCATTAGTTTTTATTGGTATGGGTGTTTGTATGGTTGCAAATCTTGTTACAAACCTTTTTGCATCTTTTATGCCTTTTGAACTTAAAATGCCACAGATAGATACTCCTACAGACCCGTTTGGTATTGCAATTTATTTAATTACAACAGCGCTATTCCCTGCTTTTTTAGAAGAATTTGTTTTTCGTGGTGCTGTTTACGGTTCACTTAAAAAATTTGGTAAAACGTTGGCGGTTGTTGTGTCTGCGGTGCTTTTTAGCCTTATTCACGGTAATTTAGTGCAAATTCCCTTTGCCTTTATTGTTGGTTTGGCTTTAGGCTTTGTAACCGCAGAAAGCGATTCTATCTGGCCGGCAATAATTATTCATTTTATAAATAATTTTATGGCCTGTGTTATGGATTATATTGGAATTTTCTTTGGTGAAGACCTTCAAACCTTTGCTTTTGGCATTTATATGTTAGTTTTTATTGCATTGGGCCTTATTTTTACAGTAGTTTATACCTCAAAGATAAGCTATAACGCCTTTGATTACCCAAATACCCCACATATTACAAGACCAAGTAAACTCTTTACCATTATTGCTTTTGCACCTTTAAATATTGTGTTTTATGTTTTTACCGCAATAAGCGTTATTGCTTTACAGCTTTTGGGGTGAAATTATGAATAATATCTTTATGAAAGCCGCATTAATAGAAGCAAAAAAAGCCTATTTAAAAAACGAAGTGCCGGTTGGCGCAGTAATTGTTAAAGATGGCAAAATAATTTCACGCGCACACAATAAATGTGAGCAAAAAAAAGATCCCACCTGTCATGCAGAAATTTTAGCCATTAAAAAAGCATTAAAAAAGCTTGACACTCCCCGTTTAAACGGTTGTGAGCTTTACGTAACGCTTGAGCCCTGTCCTATGTGCGCAGGGGCAATTATTAATGCGCGACTTGATGAAGTAATTTTTGGTGCTTTTGATTTAAAGGGCGGTGCGGTAAGCAGTAAAACAGACTTATTTAATAAAGGCTTTAATCATAAACCAATTGTTTATGAAGGAATTTGTGAAAAAGACTGCGCTGATATTTTAACAGATTTTTTTAAAACCAAAAGATAACTAAAAGTAATATAATATAACAGAAAGTATAATATTATAACGAACAGTAATAAAAGAGCTAAACTTAATTACTAATCGTATAATATTAATACTATTAGTAAAAAATGTTCCACGTGGAACGCAAAAGCGTAGCTTTTGCAAATAAAATAATATATCGTAGAGTTTAACATATCTCTCCACCAACGCTTTGCATTGGTGCCCTTCGTTGAGATAAGGGCGGTTAGGATAAAATTTATTATATAATAGGAGAAACTTATGAGAACACCACTTGCTGATAAAATGCGTCCTGAAAACATAACCGAAGTTGTAGGACAAAAGCATTTATTATCTGAAGGCAAAATTTTGCGCAGAATTATTGATTCGGGCGAAATAAGAAATTTAATATTTTACGGACCAAGCGGTGTTGGAAAAACTACCGTTGCTAACATTATTGCAAAAAAGACAGGTAAAAAGCTTTATAAATTAAACGCTACAACCGCATCAACTGCAGATTTAAAGGAAATCATAGCTTCTCGCGGTGGATTAGAAGCCGAAAACGGTATTTTATTATATTTAGACGAAATTCAGTATTTTAATAAAAAGCAACAGCAAATATTATTAGAATATATTGAAAACGGTGATATCACATTAATTGCATCAACCACCGAAAACCCACATTTTTACGTATATAATGCAATTTTAAGCCGTTCGAACGTTTTTGAGTTCAAGCTTTTAGAAAAAAGTGATATTGTTGAGTTTATTAAAAGAGCAATAGCCTTTTTAGAAAAAGAAAATCAAATTACAATTAAATTTGAAGAAGATGCGCTTATTCGTTTAGCAGAAGGCTCTGCAGGAGATTTAAGAAGGGCGCTTAATACATTAGATTTAGCGGTTACCGCCACAACCGAAGGTAAAACTGCAAATTTGACCGACGAAATTATAAAAGAGCTGACAAAAAACAGCGGTGCCAGGTATGACCGTGACGGAGATAGCCATTATGATATACTTTCGGCATATCAAAAGTCCATGCGCGGTTCTGATCCTGATGCGGCGTTACATTATTTAGCGCGACTGTTAGATGCGGGAGATCTGCCATCTGCCACAAGAAGACTTATGGTTTGTGCCGCAGAAGACGTAGGTCTTGCCTACCCGCAAATTTTACCTATTGTAAAATCTTGTGTTGATATGGCACTTATGTTGGGACTTCCGGAAGCCAGAATACCACTTGCAGATGCGGTTGTGCTTGTGGCATTAGCGCCAAAGTCAAATTCAGGAGAAAGCGCAATAAATATGGCAATGCAGGACGTTGCCGCCGGAAAAAGCGGAAATATACCCAGAGAATTACAAAATAAGCACTACGATGGTGAAGATGCGGTAATTAAAGGACAAAATTATCATTACCCGCATAATTATCAGAACCATTATTACCCCTTTGATTATTTACCAGATACGCTAAAGGGCACAAAGTATTATAGCTTTGGCGATAATAAGAACGAACAAGCCTTTTATGAATATTATAAAAAAATCCGCGGAATTAAATAAAACACTAAAAATAAAAAAAGCAGCCAATTGTATTAATTACAACAGGCTGCTTTATTTTAATGCTATCTGGTTATACTAAAAAAGGTGTTTATATGCATTTTAAAGGATTATTATATTATATTTTTATTTGGCTTTTGCCGGTTATTTCTGCTATTTATGCGTTTTTTGTAGATAGCGTGGGGCTAGGCATAACACTACTTATGTTTTCTATAACTGTAATAGTATATATGTTTTCCTATCTTAAAAGCATAAAAACAAAAATTAAGG